>NZ_FMMP01000028.1:0-300000 GCF_900095725.1 Cellulosilyticum sp. I15G10I2 | reverse complement strand
AACTGCATGTTCAAGTAAATAATTAGCAATTTCATCAAAGTCAGAAATATACAGAGCTGTTTTACCGAGGTTGTGGATTGTTTTGACGATATCTTCTGCAGAAATATCCCCAGGATTTTTTTCCCTGGCAGCATAAATATCTGTAATAATAACATTTTCGACGAGAGAAAGCACGCTCGCAAACTCATTAAGAAAAGCTTTAGTACGGGTGTAAGTATGTGGCTGAAAAACAATATAAAGTTTATTATGTGGATAAGCTTTAGCTACTTGGAGCGTAGCAGCAATCTCTGTAGGATGATGGGCATAATCATCAACTATTGTGATATCATGAACCTTTCCTTTGACTTCAAAGCGCTGATCTGCACCCGTAAAGCGTGTAAGCCCCTCATTAAGACGATCAATAGATATACCTAAATAATGGCATACAGCACATACTGATAAACAATTAAGAATATTATGCGTGCCAGGAGCATTAAGCGTAATATGACCTTTTAATGAGCCGTTGTAATAAACATCAAATGAGGCACAAGCCTTATCATCAAAAACAATATGATCTGCATACCAGTTAAAGTCTGGGGTAAGTCCAAAAGTTTCTGTTTTACAAGGAATAGGCATTAAAAACTCATCCAGTGCATCTATTTCGCCATTAACTGCAAGAAAACCATCTTCTGGAATAGAACAAGCAAATTTCTGAAATGAGCGCCTAATATGATCAATATCTTTAAAATAATCTAAGTGGTCAGCTTCAATATTAAGAATGATACCTACTTTTGGAAAAAAGTCTAAAAAGCTATTACAGTATTCACAGGCTTCAGTAACAAAGTATTCAGACTTTCCGATGCGGATATTACCGTTTATTGCTTTTAATATACCTCCAACTGTAATAGTAGGATCAAAACCGGCAGATAATAATCCATGAGACAACATAGAAGTAGTCGTCGTCTTGCCATGGGTCCCGGAAACACAAATAGGAAATTTATAATCTTTCATAATAAGACCCAAAAATTGAGAACGGGTTACAGTATCTACATTTAATTTTTGACATGCTAAAAGTTCGGGATTATCCTGAGCAATAGCTGCTGTATAAACCACTAAATCGATATCATCAGTTATATGCGCCGCGCTGTGGCCATAGTATACCTTGATACCTATTTCTTCTAAATGACAGGTGGTATGAGAACTTTTTGCATCAGAGCCGGTTACAATCGATCCTCTATTGTGAACAATTTCTGCAAGTCCACTCATACTAATACCGCCGATGCCTATGAAATGTATTTTCTTTTTATGCGTTAAAGAGTTAAGATTTGTCATAGAAGTTTTCCTTTCGATGAACAATATATTATGTTTTAAATAGTATATACACTTATCATAATATGCAATATATTATTTTATAATTATATAACAGAACTAAAATAATAAACATATTTTTTATAAATAAATAGGTCCTTGTTAAAATAGATTAAAAAAACGAATGTTTTAAAGGAAAAGCTTTTAAATATTCGGATTTATGCTTATAATGGTAATAATACTTAAAATGATATAAAAGGAGAGGGAAGAATGAAAAAGGTACAAAAACATGACAGAATAAGTGTCATTACCAATATTTTAACGAATAATCCTAATAAAATATTTACACTTACTCATTTTTGTGACATTTTTAAATGTGCCAAATCAACAATCAGTGAAGATTTAGATATTATAAAAGATATTTTTAGAAATTATGAATTAGGAGCGATAGAAACTGTATCAGGTGCAGCTGGAGGGGTTTATTATAATCCCCTTATGACAAAAGAACAAATGCAAGTGTTTACAAAAAAATTATGTGAACTTATTAATACACCGGATAGAATTATTCCGGGAGGGTATATTTATACTAATGACTTTTTATACTCTCCTAATATATCTAAAAACATAGGGATTGCTCTTGCAAGCCTTTTTAAGCATGTACAGTTTGATTATGTTATTACTGTAGAAACAAAAGGTATTCCTATAGCACTTATGACAGCTATGGTGCTTAATAAGCCTATGGTCGTTGTAAGAAATCAAAGTAAATTAACAGATGGAACAGTTATTCATATGAATTATATTACAGGCAGTAATCATAGAATCAAAACAATGTGCCTTTCAACAAGGGCGATAAAAAAAGGCTCTAAGGTGTTATTTATAGATGATTTTATGAAAGCTGGAGGCACTGCAAAAGGGATTATTGACCTTATGCAGGAGTTTGAGGCAGAACTCGTAGGTGTCGGAGTCCTTATGGCAACTAATGTACCCGAAAAAAAATTAGTAGAAGATTTTAAGACGTTGTTATGGCTGGATACGGTTGATGAAAGTAATAAAGTAGTAGACATTTATAGTTTGCAAGAATAAAGATAACATTTATTTAAATGTATTAAAATTTAAATATTGTAAATAATATGGTAAAATGATAAACTAAGAGAGAGTAAAACAGCAATTTGTTTGGTGATAAACATAGGGCTTTATTAGTAGTGAGGAGGGGTTGCATGAATAAAAAAGAGATGATTGCTATGTTGTTAGCAGGAGGACAAGGGAGCAGGTTGGGTATTCTTACAAAGCAGATTGCTAAGCCTGCTGTTATGTTTGGCGGTAAGTATAGAATTATAGATTTTCCCTTAAGTAACTGTATAAACTCGGGAATAGATACAGTGGGTGTACTCACGCAGTATGAACCGTTGCTTCTTACTAAACACATTGGTATAGGCATACCATGGGATTTAGATAGGAGAACTGGTGGTGTTACAGTACTGCCGCCGTTTGTAAAGGGGACAGAAGGGTCATGGTATTCTGGGACTGCAAATGCAATATACCATAATATCAGATATATAGATGAATATAATCCAAAATATATTTTAGTATTATCAGGCGATCATGTTTATAAAATGGATTATAGTGCTATGCTCGAAGAACATAAGGCAAACAACTCCGATGTCACTATTGCTGTTATTGAGGTGCCTTATGAGATCGCTAATCAATTTGGTATCATGAATACGGATGAAGAAGATAGAATTATAGAATTTGAAGAAAAACCAGAACATCCAAAAAGTAACTTAGCATCAATGGGGATTTATATATTTACATGGGATGTATTAAAACAAGCACTTATTAAGGATAACGAAGTTCATGGGCAAAGTGACTTTGGCAAACATATTATTCCAGATATGATCAGTACCGAAAAAAATGTACATGCCTATAGGTTTAATGATTATTGGCGGGATATAGGAACTATTGAAGCTTATTGGAAAGCTAATATGGAACTTACCCATACTGTGCCTATATTTAACCTCTATGATGAGTTTTGGAAAATATATACTAATATTGAACATCAGCTGCCACAGTATTCAGGAGAAAAGGCAATGCTGCAGCAGTCTCTTATATCAGAAGGCTGTGAAATCTATGGAGAGGTTTATAATTCGGTACTCGGGCCAAAGGTTATTATTGAAGAAGGTGCCGTTGTCAAAAACTCAATTATAATGGCCGAAACCGTTATTAGGCAAGGGGCTCATTTAGAAACATGTATTATATCAGAAAAATGTGAAGTAGGGGAAAATGCATGGATAGGGGTAGGAGAAAATATTACGCATATTAGTAAGCCTCATATTTATTCGGATGGCATTACAGTAGTAGGGGATAATACAGTAATTCCAAGAGATATTAAAATAGGTAAAAACTGTGAAGTGGGCGGACATACCTTAGAAGAACATTATAATAATGGCATTTTAGAAAGCGGTCATTCGCTTATCGTGTAAGGGAGGAAACTATGAGAGCTATTGGTATCATATTAGCAGGAGGCAAGAGAAGTACACTAGGAGTCCTTACAAAACAAAGAAATTTAGCAGCTATGCCTGTTGGGGGATCTTATCGTGCAATAGATTTTGCACTAAGTAATTTAAGTAATTCAGGTATTAAGAAAGTAGCTGTTATCTCTCAGTATAGTGCAAGATCACTTGCAGATCATATTGGTTCATCAAAATGGTGGGACTTTGGGAGAAAGAAGACCGGCTTATTTTTATTTACACCGCATATGATTAATCAAGATGGTTTTGGTTTTAGAGGAACTGCAGATTCAATTTTTCAAAATATTGAGTTTCTAAAAAAGAGTAATGAACCTTATGTAGTCATTACTTCAGGAGAACAGATTTATAGACTTGATTACGAAAAGATTATTAAATATCATGAACAAAAAGATGCTGATATTACGATTGTATGTAAAGATTTACAAACCTATGCGGTTGAAGATTATGGCGTTATAGGGCTTGACGAAGATAATAAGATGATAGAATTTGAAGAAAAACCATTAAATCCTCAATATACAACAGTATCTCTAGGGATTTATGTGATCAGCAGAGAACTTCTTATCAAACTTCTAGAAGAACTAGAGTTAGAAGGAAGATACAGTATTGTTAATGATATTATCGTACGTTATAGAAAAAAACTAAAGATGTATGGCTATTTATTTGAAGGTTATTGGAAGAGAATACGTGATATTAATGAATTTTATAAAATTAATATGGATTTTTTAACCCCAGAAGTAAGAAAATTATTTTTTAATACGTATCCTTCTATTTCAACAAAAGCTAAAGATGAACCACCTGCTAAATTTAATGCTGAGGCAAAAGTTACAAACAGCATCATCAGCGGGGGTGATATTATTAATGGACAGATTGAAAACTCAGTTCTTTTCAGAAAAGTGTTCGTTGGAGAAGGAACAATTGTTAAAGATTCTATTATTATGGAAGGGGCAACAATTGGCAAGGGCTGCATTATAGAAAATGCTATTTTGGATAAACAGGTATTTGTATCTGATGGACAAAAGGTAATAGGAACCAAAGATAAGATTATTTTATTAGAAAAAAGAAATATTGTATAAAAAAAGTTAATAACATAGACTATATGTGTAAGAATTTATAAATATTACCAAAAAATGAAATAAAATAAAATAAATATTGACTATTTATTAAAAATAACTTATAATTCAAATAATAAAAAGAACTATTAATAGGAGCGCCACCAAGGCACTAGTTAATAACAGGAGGGGTTTTGCTAATGGAAATCACAGATATTAGGGTGAGGAAAATTAATAAAGACGGAAAAATGAAGGCAGTAGTTTCTGTTACTTTTGATAATGAATTTGTAGTGCATGATATCAAAGTAATAGAAGGAGACAAAGGGCGTTTTATTGCTATGCCAAGCCGAAAAACATTAGATGGGGAATTTAGAGATATTGCGCATCCTATTAATTCTGAAACAAGAGATCGTATTCAAAATCAAGTGCTTGAAAAGTATGAAATGGTGTTGCTTTCTGATGAAGTAGCTGTTATGGGAGAAGACGAACTCTACATAGAAGAATAATTTTACAAGATATAAAAGGTGTTTCTTAAGCGTATAAGAAGCACCTTTTGTTATGTATGCAAATAAAGTGAGGATATTCTATTAAGTATTGCATAAATGGTCATAAAATGAGAGAATAACTAAGTAATAGTAATAGGGAAGGAAGATATAAATGAAAACAAAAGCATTAATACTTGCTGCAGGGCAAGGGACCAGGATGAAGTCTGAACAGTCAAAAGTACTGCATAAAGTTTTTGATAAAGCACTCGTGGAATATCCTATTTTAGCAGCAAAACATGTAGGGGTTCAGGAAATTTGTATGATAATAGGCCATAAGGCGGAAGAAGTTCAAAAAGCTCTTGGTAATACTGTCAGTTATGTACTTCAAAAGGAGCAGCTAGGAACAGGGCATGCTGTTATGCAGGCGATAGATTTTATAGATGAGGATGGAGAAGTACTTATTTTATACGGAGATACGCCGCTTATTACTGGAGAAACTCTAGAAAAAATGATTAATTTTCATAGAACAAATAAAAATGGGGCAACGGTTTTATCAGCTGTTGTGGATGACCCATCAGGTTATGGCAGAATTGTAAGAGATAAAGCCCATAAGTTTACTAAAATAGTGGAGCAAAAAGATGCTACAGATACTGAAAAACAGATACCAGAAATTAATGGAGGTATGTATGTTTTTGAAGCAGCACTTCTTAAATATGCACTGTCACAGCTTACCAATAACAATGTACAAAAAGAGTATTATCTAACAGATACATTGGAAATACTACTTGCTAAGGGGCATAAAGTAGATGCAGTTCCATCAGAAAGCGTAGAGGATATATTGGGTGTTAACTCGAGAGAACAGCTGGCTGAAGTAACTGATATTATGAAACAAAGAATTAATTCAAAGCACATGGTTCAGGGCGTAACACTTGTTGATCCACAAAATACGTATATAGGATCTAGTGTCGTAATAGGCAGAGATACTGTTATAGAGCCAGGTTGTATATTAGAGGGAAATACTCAAATTGGAGAAGCTTGTCGTATAGGGTATCATTCAAAAATAAAAAATACAACGATTGGCAATCATGTAGATATTGAAATCAGTGTGATTACAGACAGCTTTATTGATGAGGGGACGCATGTAGGGCCGTTTGCTTATTTAAGACCCCACTCTCATATTGGCAAGAATATTAAAATAGGAGATTTTGTAGAGATCAAAAATGCGACCATAGGAGACGGTACTAAGGTTTCACACCTTACTTATATAGGTGATGCAGATGTAGGCAAAGGTGTTAACTTTGGGTGTGGCACCGTGGTTGTTAATTATGATGGTGAAAAAAAACATAGAACAACTGTTAAGGACAATGCCTTTATTGGATGTAATACTAATTTAGTTGCACCAGTAATAGTTGAAGAAGGTGCTTATACTGCGGCAGGTTCAACTATTACTAGAACAGTTCCTAAAGATAGTTTAGCCATTGCAAGAGCAAAACAAGAAAATAAAGAAGAATGGGTCACCAAAAAAAGAAAGAAATAGGTTGTAAAATAGGTTATTGTATACAAAAATACGAAGAAACGTTGCATTTTGTATGCAATGTGATATAATGTTGAGCGGAAAAGATGGTCGTATATTCATAAAGGAGGACTTAACCAAATGATTAGAAATTACACTGATATTAAGGTGTTTACTGGAAATGCACATCCTCAGCTTGCAAAAGAAATTTCTGAGAAGCTAGATATTCATCTTGGCAAATCTGAGATTACACGATTTAGTGATGCGGAGATAGGGGTTAAAATTGATGAAAAGGTACGTGGTACAGATGTTTATATTATTCAGCCAACATCTACACCTGCTAATGAGCATCTTATGGAACTCTTAATCATGATAGATGCGATGAAACGTGCTTCTGCAGGACGTATTACAGCAGTTATACCTTACTACGGTTATGCAAGACAGGATAGAAAGACAAGAGCGAGAGATCCGATTAGTTCAAAGCTAGTAGCGGATATTCTTCAAACAGCAGGTGCAGACAGAGTACTTACTATGGACTTGCACTGTGCACAAATTCAAGGGTTTTTCAATATTCCAGTAGATCATTTGGTAGGCATGCCTCTATTAACAAAATATTATGCGGATAAATTAGGTGATGATGCGGATAATGTGGTTGCTGTTTCTCCAGATCTCGGCAGCGTGGGGAGAGTTAGAGCTTTTGCAACTAAGTTAGATATTCCTTTAGCAATTATTGACAAGAGAAGACCGAAGGCAAATGTGTCTGAAATTATGAATATTATCGGAGATGTAAATGGCAAAAAGGTTATTTTAATTGATGATATGATTGATACAGCGGGAACGATATGTAATGCAGCTAATGCTTTAAGAGAAAGAGGGGCAACATCTGTATTTGCATGCTGTACACACGGGGTATTATCTGGACCAGCAATGGAAAGAATTCAGGCTTCTGCAATAGAGGAACTTGTTATTCTTAATACAATAGTTATCCCAGAAGATAAAAAAATTGCAAAAGTTAAAGAAATATCTGTAGCACCTATTTTTGCAGATGCTATCAGACGTATTCATGAAGATTTATCAGTTTCTAAGTTATTTGATTAATTCATACAGAAAAGAGGATGGCATATCATATTGCTATCCTCTTTTCTGTATGAGTGAAGGGTATAGAGAATAGTTTGTTTTAAATTAACAAATTATACTAGGGAGCTTTTGAAGAGAAGAAGAGTCCTATAGAGTATAAAGAAAAGAAGGAGTTGAATGTATTGATGAAAAAATTATTATTTAAAAAATTTTTAAGTATAGTGCTTATTAGTGTGATGTGTGGGTCAATCTTAAGTGGGTGTGGTAAGAAGGCGGAAAATCTGCCAAAGGATAATATACCAGTGGAAGAGACAGAAGATAATAACCAAGAAGAAAGTGGCGATAATAATCAAATAACCGATAGAATTAAGGTTTTTTATGGCGATGAAGGTAATGAAAAAATGGTAAGTGAAACAAGAGAAATAACTTACAGAAATGATGAAGAAAAGTATAAGGCTGCACTCGAGGAACTTTTTAAAGGGGCTGTGAATGAAAAATTTATCTCTAATATTAATAGTAATACAGAGGTTCTTGGAACTTTTATACAAGGCGATGATTTGACAGTTGATCTAAGTAAGGCATTCAATACTTTTGATGGGAGTGTTGCAGAAATAATTGCAGTAGGATCTCTTGTTAATACGATGACCCAATTTAAAGATGTCGAAAGAGTTAAGATTCTTATAGAAGGACAGGAATTTATAGGTCCCAGCGGAGAGTCAAGAGGTTTTATGGAGCCGTTCGTACTAGATCCACAGAGTGAAATAGATAAAGAAGTTATGCTTTACTTCGGAGATGCGAATGCGGCTTTTGTAGTAGGAGAAAAAAGAGTTATTCGTATGAAAGCTAACGATACTGAAGAGATGCTGCTTAAGAAAGTGACAGAAGAGTTAATTAAAGGTTCGCAAAATGAAACATTAAATCCTACAATTCCTCCCAGCGTAAAGGTTCTATCTGTAAGTATTGAAAATAATATTGCTCACGTTGACTTTTCCGATGAGATGCATACGCATCACTGGGGGGGAGCCGCGGGAGAAAGTATGACAATTAATTCGATTGTCAATACACTTACAGAGTTCAATGCTATTAAGCAAGTGAAAATTACAGTAGAAAATGAGCCATTAGCTATTGAGCATACTGTACTAAAAGAGCCGGTAGGCCGTAATGAAGATATGATACAAAGATAGTCTATAATATAGAGCTGGGTCAATGTCAAAAGCATTTACCTAGCTCTATATTACTATTTGATATTTTATCACAGGTTTTAAGGATGTTTGAAATGTTTTAACAATATTTTAGAAATAAAAAGTGAACAATATTTAGTTAGTTATTATAAAATACTCTAAATAATGTTATGATATAAAGGTTGATAACTAAGTGAAAAGGTTATTATAATAGAATAATATAGGGGTTTTAATAGCTGATAAATTGATTGATATGAAATACGGAGGATGTTATGAAATTAATAGTAGGACTTGGTAATCCAGGAATGGAGTATGCTGTAACGCGCCATAATATAGGGTTTCAAGCTATTGATACGCTGGCAGAAGTTTATAATATATCTGTTCAAAGAAATAAATTTAAGGCTTTAATAGGAGAAGGAACTATTAAAGGTGAGCGTATGATACTTATGAAGCCGCAAACGTACATGAATTTAAGTGGAGAAGCGATTAGGCAATGTATGGATTGGAATAAATTAACAAAAGATGATATAATTGTTATATACGACGATGTATCTTTGGAAGTTGCTCAACTTCGTATAAGAAAGACTGGCAGTGCAGGAGGACATAATGGTATAAAAAGTATCATTAATCATCTTGGATCACAAGATTTTGCACGTATAAAAGTCGGAGTTGGCCAGAAGCCCCCAGGATGGGATCTCGCAAACTACGTATTAGGCAGGTTTACAGAAGAAGAGATGAAAGCTATGGGGCCAAAACTAAAAGATATAGTTAAGGCTGTAGAAGTAATGCTGGAATCGGGAATTGATCAGGCGATGAATCAATATAACTTAAAAGTGAGACGGTGATAAACATGGCATATAAGCACGAGGGACTTATCCAGCCGTTAAAGCAGTTAAAAGGTATGGAACAGCTTATTCGCGCACTCTTGGACCATAAAAATGGCAAAGTAATTAACATGGTAGATGCTTGTAAATCTCATTTTGTATACGGTGTAAGTTGTTTTATAGAGAAAACCACAATCTTTATTACCTATGATGAGGCCAGTACAAAAAGACTTTATGAGGATATGCAGTTCTTAAAAGGGGAGGAAAGTGTCTATATCTATCCTGCAAGAGATATTCTTTTTTATAATGCAGATGTGCATAGTATGGATATTACATCAGCTAGAATCAGGGTGATAGAGGCGCTCATGACGCAGGAGGATATTGTTGTTATCATTCCGATAGAAGCACTTTTAAATCCACTTTCGCCACAATCAGTTTGGAAGGCGCATATCAGAGAGATAAAAGTCGGCGATACCATAGATATTGAAAAATTAAGAGCCTATTTAATTCAAATAGGTTATGAAAGAGTGGCTAGGGTAGAAGCAGTTGGACAGTTTGCAATAAGAGGCGGTATTATAGATATTTATACATCTATAGCGGGTGAACCTTATAGAATAGAGCTTTGGGATGATGAAGTAGATTCTATAAGGGGTTTTAATGTGCAAACACAACGTTCTATCGGTAAGATAGAAGTAGTTCGCATCGTACCTAATCAAGAGATTATTTTTCCTTTAGATCTTTTAAAGCAAGCTATTCCAGAAATAAAAGCAGAACTTAAAAAAGTATCTGCCAAGCTTATGGAAGAAGGCAAAAAAGAAAGTGCCAAGACTATACAAATGCAAGTAAAGGAAGCTATAGAGCAGATACAAAACGATATTAGCCCAAGAGGACTTGAGTTATATGTTCCTTATACTGATATGGAAGTTGTATCGATATTAGACTATATTAATAAAGATGCGATATTGTATATTGATGAACCGGTTAAAATTAAAAAAAGGAGTATGACAACCCTTTTAGAGTACCAAGAAAGCATGAAAGACAGGCTTGAATACGGACACATCATGCCAAGGCAAATAGAGCTTATTTTTGAGTATGAAGATATTATTAAAAAGATAGAGCGGTTTACAAGTCTGTTGCTGATGAATTTCGATACAGAGGTTAAAGAAGTAGACATAGCTTATACACTTCCTTTAAAAGTTTATGAAAACACTGCTGTATATAAGAGTGTTGATCTTCTTGAGAAAGATATCAGAACATGGAAAAATAACGGGAAAGGAATTATTATTCTATCTGGAATTAAAGCTAAGGCGCAAAGATTATATAATGAATTAGAAGAAAGAAGTCTGACGACTACTTATACAGAACAAGTTTTATATCCTGTCCAAAAAGGCCAAGTTATTGTGACTAAAGGCTCTTTGCAAAAAGGCTTTATGTATGAAGATATTGACTTTTATATTATAGCGGATAAAGATTTATTTGGAAAAGATAAAAAGTCTAAGAAGACTAAAAAGAAATATCAAGGCACTAAAATTGAGAGCTTTCTCGAACTTACCCCTGGTGATTATGTGGTGCATGAACTTCATGGGATAGGTATTTTCAAGGGGATCGAGCAAATTGTACTTGAAGGAATAAGCCGTGATAACCTTAAGATAGAATATGCAGACAATAATACATTGTATGTTAATATTAATCAGATGGACATGGTTCAAAAATATATTGGAGCAGAAGGAAAGACCCCGAAGCTGAATAAAATAGGTGGGGTAGAGTGGAAAAAGTCAAAAGCAAAAGTCAAAAAAGCTATTAAAGACATTGCAAAAGATTTGATTAAGCTTTATGGGGAAAGACAGCACACGAGAGGTTTTGTTTATGAACAAGATACACTGTGGCAAAATGAATTTGAAGAAATGTTTCCCTATGAAGAAACCAGTGATCAAATAGAGGCGATAGAAGATGTGAAAGGTGATATGGAAAGCGATAAGGTTATGGATCGTCTTATTTGCGGAGACGTAGGGTATGGTAAAACAGAAGTGGCGATACGTGCTGCATTTAAAGCGGTTCAAAATAATAAGCAGGTTGCTTACTTGGTTCCAACTACTATACTTGCCCAGCAGCATTACAATAGGTTTGCAGAAAGAATGGCAGACTACCCGATTCAGGTAGAGCCGCTCTCAAGATTTCGAACACCAAAGCAAATTAAAGATACACTTCAAAAATTAGCAAAAGGACAAGTGGATATTATTATTGGTACCCATAGGTTATTATCAAAAGATGTGAGATTTAAAGACTTAGGACTTGTTATTATAGATGAAGAACAACGTTTTGGTGTAACACATAAAGAAAAATTAAAGCAGTTAAGAACAGAAGTTGATGTGATGACCTTAACAGCTACCCCTATTCCTAGAACACTTCATATGAGTCTTATAGGCATAAGGGATATGAGCGTTTTAGAAGAGGCACCTTTAGAACGAAAACCCGTACAAACCTATGTCATTGAGTATAGTGAAGACTTTATAAAAGATGCTATTAACAGAGAACTCGTCAGAAATGGGCAAGTTTATTTTCTTCATAATCAAGTAAAAGATATAGATGAGAAAGCACAGCGGATTCAAAAGCTCATACCCCATGCAAGAGTTTCATTTGCCCATGGACAAATGAATGAAAGAGAACTAGAAAAAATTATGCTGGCTTTTATTAATGGGGAAATCGATGTGCTTGTATGTACAACCATTGTGGAAACTGGCCTTGATATATCAAACGTTAATACAATTATTATCAATAATGCTGATCAGATGGGGCTTAGTCAGCTTTATCAGCTTAGAGGACGTGTGGGGCGCTCAAATAAAATGGGGTATGCCTATCTGATGTATCAGAAAAATAAAGTTTTAAAAGAAATTGCAGAAAAGCGTCTTCAAGCTATCAAACAATTTACAGAACTTGGAGCAGGTTTTAAAATTGCTATGCGGGATTTAGAAATAAGGGGTGCTGGGAACCTACTTGGCGCGCAGCAACATGGTCATATGGATACGATAGGCTATGACTTGTATTGTAAAATGCTATCGCAGGTTGTAAGTGAAGAAAGAGGAGAGAAGATAGAAGAAGATTTTGAAACAACAATAGAAATTAAAATTGATGCGTATATCCCTTCGACCTACATTCAAGACGAAATTCAAAAATTAGATATTTATAAAAAAATCGCTTCTATTCAAACAGAAGCTGATTATTTTGATATTCAAGAAGAGATTGAAGATAGATATGGCACACTTCCTTATATGGTTCAAAATCTATTAGACATAGCGCTTATTAAAGCATTAGCACATGATATGTATATTAACTTGGTAACAGAAAATGAGCGTATCGTCCTATTTAAATTTAAACCAGATGTGAACCTTAATGCAGATAAATTGCCGGAAGTTCTGAGTGCATATCCTAAAATACTAAAATTTTCAGGAGGCAAAGAATCTGTTCTTAAAGCAAAGTTAACAGATATACCTAAAAAGGAAATGCTTGCTTATATTAAAAGTATATTACAAACGATTAAAAAATTGAAGAGTTAATGGTTTTAAGCTATAATGAAAAATAGATGATTGACTTATTATTAAGAGCATCGAGACGAACTATAAGGAGAGATAGAAGTGAAAAGAGTAAAGAAAATACTAGCAAGGCTATTAGCAGCAACGATGATCACTATTATGCTCATAGGGTGTGGTGCCACTGAAAATACAGTAGTTACTATCAATAATGAAAAAATATCAGAATCACTTTATAGAATATATTTATGGACTACACAGCAAGAATTTGAAAGTCTTACACCTAACATATGGGATATGGAGCTTGAAGGCAAAAAAACTGAAGATGTAGCTAAAGAAAGAGCGTTGGATTCAATAAAACTTTCAGTAGCAGCTAAACAAAGAGCTAAGGAGCTTGGTATACAATTATCTAGAGAAGAAAAATCAAGCATTAAGGATAAATCTAAAGAAATTATACAAAATAGACCAGAGCTTGTAAAAGAACTGGGCTTTAAACAAAGGGATGTAGAAGAATTTTTAAGTTATGGAAGTCTTATAGAAAAGGTCATTCAAAGAATTAGTGAAAGTTACATGCCAAATGAAGATGAGATCAGTGCAGAAATGGAGCTTATTAGAAGCGATTATGAAAAGGTTACAGTAAAACATGTTCTTATTGGTAATAAAGATGAGCAAGGAGACGATCTGCCGGCAGATAAGATGGAAGCTGCACAATTATTAGCAGAAGAAATATTGCAAAAAGCATTAGCGGGAGAAGATGTAGCAGAACTTGCTAAAAAATATTCAGAGGATCCAGGATCTAAAGATAGTGGTGGAGAATATACGTTTGGAAGAGGCCGTATGGTTCCAGAATTTGAAGAAGCTTCCTTTACCGGTGAAGTAGGCAAAGTTTACCCAAAACTTGTAGAAACATCATATGGTTATCATATTATTAAGATAGAAAATCATGAACTAGGAAGTGAAGATCAAATTAAAGAAGACAGTAGGGAGCGTATTAAACAAAGATTTGCAGCCAATGAACTTACAGAGCTTAGTGAAGCTATGAAAGTTGAGAAAACTGAAGCTTATAATAATATTCATATTATAAGAAGTGATACTCCCAATGCAGCAGAATCTCAAGCTATAGAGCCTAGTACAGAAATACTAGTTCCTGAGTCTGAAAATGAGTAAAATTTGTAAAAAACTAATAAAAAAGACTAAGTCATTAGAAAGATGACTTAGTCTTTTTTATTAGCCGAATTAATCTATTGATTATTGGTAATAATACAATTAGAAATGAAAAGTTCAATTTACTTATGCATATTATGCTAGATTATGTAGCATAATAATTGTAAATTACAATTTACAATATACGCATTTAGACATTAAGGAGGTTGTTTTGTTTGAAAGCAACAGGCATCGTTAGAAGAATAGATGATTTAGGCCGTGTAGTTATTCCAAAGGAAATAAGAAGAACATTACGTATCAGAGAGGGAGATCCACTAGAGATTTTCACTGATAATGAGGGGCAGGTTATCCTTAAAAAGTACTCACCTGTAGGAGAACTTAGTTCCTTTGTAAAAGAGTATGCAGATGCACTTGCGCAAGCTACAGGGCATATTACCTGTATCTCTGATAAGGATCAAGTTATAGCAGTAGCAGGAGGTTCAAAAAAAGAATTTCTTGATAAAAGTATTAGCAGCAATTTAGAAAAAATTATTGAAAATAGAGCGATATTTAAGGCAACTAAAGATGATTCGAAATTTGCTCCAATTTTATCAGAAGGATCCACAGAAGGATACTATTCAGAAGTTATATCTCCTATTATTTGTGAAGGCGATGCAATTGGAGCGGTTATTTTCTTGTCTCCAAATAAAAATAGTCTTATGGGAGAAGTAGAAGAAAAGTTAGCTCAGTCTGCAGCTGGGTTTATAGGTAAACAAATGGAACAATAATTTTGAAAAGCCAATGACTTCATAGAAGTTACTGGCTTTTTAGAGGTTTATGAGGTAAAATTTTAGAAAAGTATTTTAGGAGGCAAACTACTTATGCAAGATCAAACATATACTTATGACAAACTTATTCAGATTATAGAGCAGCTTAGAGGAGAAAATGGTTGTCCTTGGGATAAAGTTCAAACACACAGTTCTTTAGTACCTCATTTATTAGAAGAAAGTTACGAACTTGTAGATGCAATCAATCATCAGGATACTCTTAATATGAAAGAAGAATTAGGGGATGTACTGCTTCAGATATTACTTCATGCGCAAATAGGAAAAGAAGAAAATGTATTTACTATAGATCAAGTTATAGATGGTTTAGCCCGGAAACTTATCTATAGACATCCCCATGTATTTAAAGCTGAAAAAGATATAAAAACGCCAGAAGAGGTGATTGTTTCATGGGAAGAACTTAAAAAGAAAGAGAAGAAAGAAACATCTGTAAGTTCTTCAATTGACAGAATAGCAAAAGCTTTGCCAGCACTTGTAAGAACTCAAAAAGTACAGAAAAAAGTAGCCAAGGTAGGCTTCTTTTGGGATAGTTATTTACCAATAATTGATAAGGTTATTGAAGAGCTTGAAGAGACGAAAAGTGCTATAAAAAATGGGAATAAAATCCAAATAGAAGAGGAATTAGGAGATTTACTGTTTAGTGTGGTCAATTTATCAACTTTTTTTGATTTAAATCCTGAATTTGCCTTGACAAAGTCATTGGAAAAGTTTATAAATAGATTTAGATATATTGAAAATTCAGCGTTTGCGCAAGGAAAGCAGCTTGTTGATTTATCGTTAGAAGAGATAAATAATTTGTGGGAAACCTACAAGTTAAGCGAGTGAATGACGCTAAATTTTCAATACATATATCCATGTTAGGAACATGAATAGAGGAGGAACTATAATGAACAAGTCTGAATTAGTAGCAGCAATGGCTGCAAAAGCAGAAATTAGCAAAAAAGATGCTGAGAAAGCTCTTAAAGCATTTGAAGAATCAGTGATGGAAGAACTTAAAGCTGGGGGAAAAATTCAGTTAGTTGGATTTGGAACATTTGAAGTTACAGAACGTAAACCAAGAGTAGGAAGAAATCCAAAAACAAATGAAGAAATGCCAATTCCAGGTGGTAAGGCTCCAAAATTCAAACCAGGTAAAGCTCTGAAAGATGTTGTTAAAGGGGAATAAATAATTATATATTCATAAATCTACACAACTTGTGTAGATTTTTTTTACTTCTTTAAATAAATTGGAGGATGTTATGCGCATTGATAAATATTTAAAGCTGGCACGTATTATAAAAAGGCGTACAATTGCTCAAGAAGCTTGTGATCATCAAAGAGTACTTGTTAATGACAAAGTTGCTAAATCAAGCACGGTAGTTAAAATAGGTGATATTATAGAGATAAAATTTGGTACACAAACTGCAAAATATGAAGTGTTAGAAATTAAAGAGCATGTTAAAAAAGAAGAAACAAATAACTTGTACCGTATTCTGTAATAATTATCTTTTCCTTTCATATAAATAGTTAGTATAAGACTATTTATATGAAAGGATGAGAGAGATGGAAGAAAAGATGACAAGGAAACATGTTGTAAATATCGTGGATCGAGAAAGGCTGTCTATAACAGGGGTTACGGATGTATTTTCTTTTGATGAAGGCATTATAGAATTAGAAACGAATGAAGGGTACATAGAAATTAAGGGAGAAGATTTACATATTGTTAAAATGAATATAGATGATGGCGATATGATAGTGGAGGGGACTGTGACAGAACTTATATATCATGATCATCAAGGGACTGTTAAGAAAAAAGGTTCTATCATATCAAAATTATTTAAATAAGATGGTGATCTGTTATGAATCAAATAGTAAGTAATCAGTCTCTGCTCTTTATAACCTGTGCTCAAATTGGTATCGTTATGGGTATTTTCTTCGATCTCATAAGAATTTTCAGAAAAATAATTAAGCACCCAGACATTTTAGTTCAGCTTGAAGATTTAATTTATTGGATCATTTGTGCACTTATCGGATTTTATATGCTCTACATTAATAACTATGCTGCAATAAGACCCTTTGTTTTTATTGGTATTTTACTTGGTGCAATACTTTATTTTGCAAGTTTTAGTATAGTATTTATGAAGATTGCAACGATTGTTATTAACTACATAAAAGCATTAATACATAAGATCATCAGACTTTTGCTTATACCTATTAAGGGAGCAGTTCGTATACTTAAAGTTCCTTTAAAATATGCCTCGGGTAAACTAAGCGCTGCAAATTATTATAAAAAACGCCGCCTTAGAAGGTTAAGAAGGAAATGGTACCATACAAAAGCGGATATACGCACAGAACTTAGAATTAAAAAAGACAAAAAATGATTTACAATTTATAGTAAATTAGATAAGATAAGATTAAGTAATACTTAGTGTTTAGTTATTATTTAATCTAAGGCTCAAAGTAGGGATACAAATGAAAAAGATAAAGCAGAATATTTTTCGCCTGACCTTTATAATTACGATCCTGATTGTAGTCATACTTGGTATGAAAGGCTATCAGCTTAATAAACTTATCAAACGTGTGGATCACCAAATAAGTATGGATAAAAAAGAACTTGGTATCAATGCGGAACAATTAAAAAGTTTACAAAATGAGATCACACAAATGGATACGCTTGAATATATTGAAAAGGTAGCAAGAGAAGAGTTGGGAATGGTAAAAGAATCCGATATTGTTTTTAGAGAAAAGCAATAGCTCTAATAATAGACCATTTGTTGCTATACTTAAAATTAATAGCGCGGAGTGGAGCAGCTAGGTAGCTCGTCGGGCTCATAACCCGAAGGTCACAGGTTCAAATCCTGTCTCCGCAATCTAAAAGATCACCTCATTAACTACAGGGTGGTCTTTTTTTGAACTAAAAATAAAAAGCATACATACCTTTAGTTATGCAAATAATAAATGAATTGATCAGAAGATTGCACACTTGATAAAAAAATAGGATAATTATAAAAAAAATAGTTGAATAATCATTGGCTTAACATATATGATAGAGATATAAAGGAGTGATAGAATGTTAGAATTAGAGCAGTTGCAAATAGCTCTCCAACCTTATAAAACAAAATTGATTGAAATGGGGAACTCTCTTTGACATTGCAAGATTAAAAGAGATTACACATGAATTAGAACAAGCCTCTATGGAGAGTAATTTTTGGGATAATACTGAAAATGCACAGAATATATTACAACAGCTTAAGGGATATAAGGAACTCGTCGACAAATATGAGAAGTTATGTGCGGATTATGAGGATATATTTATTCTGATTGAGATGGCTAACGAATCTGAAGAGGACGAGCTGGCCGAAGAAGCTAAAGCATGCGCCAAAGGTTTTCAAAACAGTTATGATGAGATGCTTATTGCTACATTATTAGATGAGCCTTATGATAAAAATGATGCGATTTTAGAACTTCATCCAGGGGCGGGCGGTACTGAGGCTTGTGACTGGGTAAGTATGCTTCTTAGAATGTATACAAGATGGGCAGATTCAAGAGGGTTTAAAGTACAAGTATTAGACTATTTAGAGGGAGAAGAAGCCGGGATTAAGTCTGTCACGCTTCAAGTAAGCGGGCAAAATGCATATGGGTATCTTAAAGCTGAAAAAGGTATTCACAGATTAGTACGTATTTCACCTTTTGATTCTTCTGGAAGAAGACATACATCCTTTGCATCCTGTGATGTGATACCACAAATTACAGATGAAATACAAGTGGATATTAAAACAGAAGACTTGAGAATTGATACCTATAGGGCAACGGGAGCTGGTGGACAACATATTAATACAACAGACTCGGCTGTCCGTATTACGCATTTACCGAGTGGTATTGTCGTACAGTGCCAGAATGAACGCTCCCAAATTCAAAATAGAGAAAAAGCGATGCAGATGTTAAAAGCAAAACTTTATGAAAAAGAAAAGCAAGAAAGAATGGATACCCTAGATGGCATTAGAGGAGAAAAGAAAGAGATCGCCTGGGGAAGTCAGATTAGATCTTATGTGTTTCACCCATACAATCTTGTAAAAGACCATAGAACCTTACACGAAACAGGCAATACAGGGGCTGTTATGGATGGAGATATAGATAAATTTATGAATGCATATTTAGCTTGGATACACCAACGGGATTAAAAAAATAAAGGGGGATTAGCGTATGGCAACAAAACAAATCGTAGTGTTTAAGTTATTAGACCAAGAATATAGCATTGATATCATGAGGGTTCTAGAAATAGGCAACTATGAGCCTGTAAGAAAGGTTCCTGAAGTACCGAAATACATTGAGGGAATTATTAATTTAAGAGGAACTATTTATCCAATACTAAATTTGAGAGAAAGACTTCATATGCCAAAACATGAAGCACTTCATGAGACAAAAATTATTTTAATGAATTTAGAAGAAGCAAAAGTAGGTTTTATGGTAGATAGTGTTTGTGAAATATTAACTGTTGATGAAGATGAGATAGAAAAAACACCACGTATGCTTGAGAAATATGAAAGTAAATATATTAATGGTATTATTAAAAAAGAAGATAGAATTATTGTAATCTTTGATGTAGATTTACTGCTGGCGGAAGATGATGAGAAAATACTTTTAGAGATTGCTGAGTAGTGAAGAAAATGAAGCTTGGCTATGGGAGGAGCATTCCTCCTTTTTAGATTCAAAATTTATTTTATGAAACAGAATGAGTTACATCAAAGGATCAGCTAGGAGGATTAGTGGCATGAGAACAATTGTTGTTGCAACCCAGAATGCGGGTAAGGTAACCGAAATAAAGAAAATGTTAGAAGACTTAGATGTAGAAGTAAAGACGATGGATGAGGCAGGGATAGATCTTGAGATAGAAGAGACAGGAACTACTTTTGAAGAAAATGCGATTATAAAAGCTGAGGCACTAAAGGCACATACAGATGCAATTATTCTTGCGGATGACTCGGGGCTTGAAATAGATCATTTTGGAAAAGAACCGGGGGTATATTCAGCGAGATATTTAGGAAAAGATACGCCGTATACAGTTAAAAATCAAATCATATTAGATAGATTGCAAGATGTTCCTAAAGAACAAAGAACAGCAAGATTCGTTTGTGTTATGGCAGTGGCCGCCAAGGACATAACAACAATCACGACAAGAGGAACTATAGAAGGCTATATAGGGTATGAAGCGAGAGGGACCAATGGCTTTGGGTATGATCCGATATTTTTTGTTGAAGCATACAATACTTCTACAGCAGATATGTGTTCAGATTTAAAAAATGCAATTAGTCATAGAGGGGAAGCCCTTAGACAAATGAAAGAAAGGCTAAAAGGCATATTAGAGGTCTCAAAATGAAGGTGCTAGTCATTAGCGATACACATCGCAATATACAAAATGTAATTCACGTAATAGAACGCATTAGACCGCTTGGAGTAAGTACAATTATTCATTGTGGAGACCATATAGGGGACGCACATAAACTAAAAAAACTTTACCCAGATATCGAAATATATGCTGTTTATGGTAATTGTGACGGAATGGCGTATCCAGAAGAATATACTCGTGTTGTTGTAATAGAGCAAGTATCTATACTGATTACCCATGGTCATCGATATGGTATCAAATGGGATGATTATAGTGAACTGCTTATAGACGCTGAGGCGGAAGGTGCAAAATTAGCAATATGTGGTCATTCGCATTCTGCATATCTCAAAAAAGAGAAGGGGATAATACTTTTAAATCCAGGAAGTATCACCTTACCAAGAGATTCGAATTATCCATCCTATGCGATTGTGGATCTTGAAGATGGCAGGGTTAAAGATATATCTATCATGCAGATCATAGAGAATTCAAGGGTTTGTACACATCCGGCTTATACGCTTTATAAAAATAAATAAAAAAAATAAAAAAAAACATCAAAAGGTGTTGACGTATGCAAAGAAGTTATGTATAATACATTTTGTCGGTTGAGCCAAAAGAGTTTGGGAAATCGATTGAAGTGATGTTTTTTTAAGCGGGTGTAGTTCAATGGTAGAACACCAGCCTTCCAAGCTGGTCACGTGGGTTCGATTCCCATCACCCGCTCTATGTATCCATAGCTCAGCTGGATAGAGCAACGCCCTTCTAAGGCGTGGGTCCGGGGTTCGAATCCCTGTGGATACGTATGGTGGGGATAGCTCAGTTGGTTAGAGCACCAGATTGTGGCTCTGGGGGTCGGGGGTTCGAATCCCCTTTTCCACCTGTTTAATTAAAATAATGGGCTGTCGCCAAGCGGTAAGGCACAGGACTTTGACTCCTGCACTCGAAGGTTCAAATCCTTCCAGCCCAGTTAAAATCTTAAATGATTTGTAATAGGATAATACGGGTCACTAGCTCAGTTGGTAGAGCACTTGACTTTTAATCAAGTGGTCCCGGGTTCGAATCCCGGGTGGCTCATATGCGGGTGTGGCGGAATTGGCAGACGCACTAGACTTAGGATCTAGCGCCTACGGCGTGCAGGTTCAACTCCTGTCACCCGCATTTATAACCAAATAATCAAACTATTTGCGGGTGTAGTTCAATGGTAGAACACCAGCCTTCCAAGCTGGTCACGTGGGTTCGATTCCCATCACCCGCTTTTTGTATCCATAGCTCAGCTGGATAGAGCAACGCCCTTCTAAGGCGTGGGTCCGGGGTTCGAATCCCTGTGGATACGGTTTGATGGGCTGTCGCCAAGCGGTAAGGCACAGGACTTTGACTCCTGCACTCGAAGGTTCAAATCCTTCCAGCCCAGCTTAATTAAAAAAGATGCGTATTGCTAAAATACGCATCTTTTTTAGTTTTTTATCCAGTCTGTGGGCAACGAGTTTACTTAGGTATACCATTAAGCGATAAGTAGTTGTTTTTGTAGCGGTTGTCATAAGTAATATCTTTGCCAAACCATAATGGGGGATTAAAACGGTCGGCATCGTCAAGAGTTGGGAACTCAACTTCTACAGTCATAAGTCCCTGTAAGTTTCCTTGGTAAATATCTAGTTCCGCTGTCAAGTCGTTGGGAAGAGGGATGAAATAACGTGTTTTGGCGATAGGCTCGCCCTCGAGTTTAGCACAGAGTGAAGTGTATTGTTCTTTGGTGATTGGGAGTTCAAATTCTTCCCTTATCATAGTGCCTTTAGATTTTATTGTAAGCCAGAAGTTGTTTGCGATTTCTCTTATGCGTATTACAGGGTCCATCGCAATGTATCCTTGGGTGAGTGCTTTATTTGGATAGTGATAGAGTAAGGGGCATTCTTTAACTAAAAATTTACGTTCTATTTCCATATTAGCTATACCTCCGCAGCTATTTGCTTGATCAAAAGTTTACGGATTAATTTTAACATAGTTGTTTAGAAAAAACCTCTATTAATTTTTTAAGTGTATGTACTATAATAAAGTTAATTAAGATGTGCTTGTTAGAGGAAAGTAAAGAAAGATAATGAGATGACTTTAAGAGAGGGTGGTTGGTATATGAAAATAGCTGTATATTTTGCAGAAGGGTATGAAGAACTTGAAGCATTATCTGTAGTAGATGTATTAAGAAGAGGCGAGGTGGAAGTTATCATGGTAGGGGTAACGGGGACACAGGTAAAAAGTGCCCGTAATATTAGTATTCAAATGGATTGTGTTATAGATGAATTGAATCATGATGCTATTGATATGATTGTACTGCCTGGGGGTGTGCCTGGGATTTACAACCTAGAGAAGAATGAATTGGTACTAGAAAACATTAAATCATTTAAATCACAAGGTAAATGGCTGGCCGCTATTTGTGCAGCGCCGAGTATACTTGGCAAATGCGAGCTGCTTATAGGTGAGAAAGCAACTTGCTATCCAGGAAATGAGAAGTATTTAAAACAATGTGAATATATAAATGAAGGAACTGTTGTCAGTCATAAGATTATAACCAGCAAGGGAGTGGGAACAGCTTTAGAATTCGCATTTACCATATTAAAGGTCCTAAAAGGCAAAGGTGTTGCAGATACAGTTAAAGAGGCGATGCTTGTAAGAACTATATAATTAAGGCTGCTTAATACGAAGCAGTAAAGGAACACAATGCCTAAAAGGTTTATTGTGTTCCTTTACTGCTTGCAAAACAAACGCGTATAAGTAAAAATATGTAGTAATACTTTACATGGTAAAGATAGTCGTATATATTCTTTCAAATACTAGGGATAATTCATTATCATTTATGTACTGAACATTTAATTCATCAAATGCACTTTTTACTTTATGTATATTGAGTTGGTAGATATGAGAAATCATTTGTGGATCATAAACCTTTTCGGCACCATACTGCCATTGGCGTTTAATCAGTTTGCAAATATAGCTTGGCAAACTAAATAATAAACTAAAAAAGCTTATTTTATCAATAGTTGAAATTTCTAAGCTGCTCATGGCATCTAAGAGATCGTCTGTTTCTACAGATAATAACTTAGCAACATCACTTGCCGCATAAGGTATGGTATTCGATTTTAAAAAAATATCTATTTCCTCAAGTTTGGGACGTATATTTTGGCTATATATTTTGTCGAAACTTACAAGGGATATACACTCGCTAGAAAATTTATCCATAGCAATAAATCCTTCCTGTATTAAAATAACATGTTACAAAACTATTACATACATTTATTATAAAACAAACCCTATAGTGAATACTATATGTAATACTTGGAATATAATAAGATGTAAATAAATACTATATTTGTCTATAGAAATAGTATACAATTAAATATGGATTTTATAAATGACATATGATATAATAATTGAATGTTAGTTTAAAATGCTATATTTATGCGTTGGCATTACTTAAAATGGACTAAAAACCTTAAGGAGGATAAAATAATGAATACACAAATGGAAAAGATGGAAAGAAGTCAGGTAAAACTTACAGTAGAAGTAAGTGGAGAACAAATATCTAAAGCGATAGATAAAGCTTATCAAGCGATGAAAAAAGACTTTAATGTACCAGGTTTTAGAAAAGGGAAAGTGCCTCGCCCAATGGTGGAAAAAATGTACGGGATAGAAGTGTTCTTTAATAAGGCAGCAGATATTGTTATAGATGAAACATTATGGGATGCTATTGAAGAAAACAAAGTTGAAATTGCAGCGCGTATCAGACCTAATGAGCTGGAAGTTGTCGAAATGACAAAAGAAGCTATGAAATATACAGCGATTATTACAATTAAGCCAGAAGTAGTTTTAGGTGACTATAAAGGATTACAGGTTGAGGTAGAGCAATTAGCAGTAGCAGATGAAGAAATTGATAAGCAAATTACTGCAGAGGCAGAAAAAAATGCACGTGAAATTACAGTTTCAGACAGAGCGGTAGAAGATGGTGATAAAGTTATTATTGATTTTGAAGGCTTTGTAGACGGTGTACCATTTGAAGGTGGAAAAGCCGAAGATTATACGCTTGTTATTGGTTCAAAATCATTTATTGATACCTTCGAAGAACAATTAATCGGAAAATCAATTGGAGAAGAAGCAGACATCAATGTAACTTTCCCAGAAGAGTATCACTCAAAAGAATTAGCTGGAAAAGCTGCAATGTTTAAAGTAACTATTAAAAGCATTACTGTAAAAGAATTACCAGAAATTAATGATGACTTTGCGTCAGATATTTCAGAATTTGATACTTTAGCTGAATACAAAGAAGACATTAAGGCAAAACTGTTAAAGCAAAAAGAAGCAAATAAAGCTTCACAAACTGAACAAAAAGCTATAGAAGCAGCAGTGAAAAATGCAACGATAGAAGTTCCAGAAGCTATGATTGAAGAACAAGTAGATAGAAATATTAAATCATTTGCACAGCGTATGCAATCACAAGGACTGCAAATCGAGCAATACTTACAGTTTACAGGTCAGACAATGGATAGCTTTAGAGAAAATTTCAAAAAAGATGCCGAAAATCAAATAAGTACACGTTTATTATTAGAAAAAGTTGCTGAGACAGAAAATATTACAGTATCTGATGAAGAGCTAGATGAAGAGTTAAAGGCTATTGCAGCGCAATACCAGATGACTTATGAAGAACTTAAAAAATCATTTGCTGAATACGAGAAAGAAACTTTATCAGCTGATGTTAAAGTTCAGAAAGCAGCTAAACTTATAACTGATTCGGCTCAAGTAGTAGAAATTTAAGTATAAGAAGATGTGAGGAGGCGACTAAAATGAGTTTAGTTCCAGTTGTTGTTGAACAAACCAATAGGGGAGAAAGATCATATGATATTTATTCCCGTTTATTAAAAGATCGTATTATTATATTAGGAGATGAGGTTAATCATATTACAGCTAACCTTATCGTTGCACAGCTTTTGTTTTTGGCGGCTGAAGATCCTGATAAAGATATTATGCTCTATATTAATAGTCCAGGTGGATCTATCACAGATGGTATGGCGATATATGATACAATGCATCATATTAAGCCAGCTGTTTCAACGATTTGTATGGGTATGGCGGCAAGTATGGGTGCCTTTTTGCTTGCAGGAGGAGCAAAAGGTAAGCGTTTTGCGCTTCCAAATGCAGAAATTATGATCCATCAGCCTTTAGGTGGTGCTAAAGGTCAAGCCACAGATATTCAAATCCAAGCAGAACATATTCTTAGAATCAAAGATAGAATGAATCGCATGCTTGCGGAAAATACGGGGAAACCTCTAGAAAAAATAAAACAAGATGTGGAAAGAGATTACTTTATGACGGCATTAGAAGCTAAGGAATATGGCATAATAGATAAAGTCATAGAACCACAATAATAAAAGAGAGGTGTGCAATGCCTACAAAATTTGATGATACAAAACAACTACGCTGCTCTTTTTGCGGCAAAACACAAGAACAAGTCAAGCGTCTTATTGCAGGGCCTAATGTGTATATTTGTGATGAGTGTATAGAATTGTGTTCAGAAATTATTGAAGAAGAATTAGAAGGGGCTTATGAAGAAGACGAAGCTGTAGACATGCCAAAGCCTAAGGAAATTAAAGCACACTTAGATGAGTACGTTATAGGGCAGGAGGATGCTAAAAGAGCATTAGCTGTTGCAGTTTATAATCATTATAAACGTATTCATAAAGCACCTGGAAAAAAAGGGGATGCAGAAGTTCAAAAAAGTAATATTTTGCTTTTAGGGCCTACAGGCTCAGGAAAAACATTACTTGCACAAACTCTTGCAAAAATGCTTAATGTACCTTTTGCAATTGCTGATGCAACGTCTTTAACTGAAGCTGGCTATGTAGGTGAAGATGTAGAAAACATCCTGCTTAAACTTATTCAGGCTGCCAACTATGATGTAGATAAGGCACAAATAGGTATTGTTTATATTGATGAAATAGATAAAATTTCTAGAAAATCAGAAAATCCATCTATTACAAGAGATGTAAGCGGAGAAGGTGTACAGCAGGCACTACTTAAGATATTAGAAGGCACAGTAGCGTCAGTACCACCACAAGGCGGAAGAAAACATCCACATCAGGAGTTTATTCAGATTGATACCACAAATATCTTATTTATTTGCGGAGGAGCCTTTGATGGGATTGATAAAATTATTGAAAACAGACTGGGCAAAAAGACTATTGGATTTGGATCAGCTTCTGTAAGTAAAAAAGAAAAAAATGTAGGAGAGCTCCTTAAACATATCGAACCTCAAGATCTAATAAAATTTGGTTTGATACCAGAGTTTGTTGGAAGGGTTCCGGCCATTGTTTCTCTTAATAATTTAGATAAAGACGCGCTCGTACAAATTCTTACTGAACCTAAAAATGCGCTTACTAAACAATATAAGCAGTTATTTGAACTCGATAATGTTAACTTAGAATTTGATAAAGAGGCACTTCTAGCTGTTGCAGATCTTGCTATTGAGAGACAGACGGGTGCTAGAGGGCTACGTGCCATTTTAGAAACTGCTCTCCGGGACATTATGTATGAAACGCCTTCAATGGCTGATCAGATTGAGAAGGTTATTATTAATCAAGGTGTTATTAAAGACGGTAAGAATCCTTCTATTGCCTATAGCGATAATGTAAAAACAAAAGGTAAAAATAAAAAGACTGATAATGAATCAGCATAAGCTGTTAGTTTATACTAACAGCTCTTTTATATGCTGATTTTAAAAAAATAAGATAAAAAACTATTAAGAAGTATCCTTTTTAATACTCTTGGCAATACTTGAAAAGTATATGAATAACTAACAGGAGGATACTTTATGTTGCAAGGGTTTTTATTAGGGGTTCAATTATTTTTTTCCTTTGTAATTGGAATCTATTTTTTATTACAGCTTAAAAATCAAACAAGTTCAAAGGCGAATATACACAAGGATGCTACTATCCAGTATGAAAAAATGAATGCGCTTAGAAATATTTCACTTACAGAGCCTTTATCAGAAAAAATGAGGCCAAAAGAAGAACGAGATATTATTGGACAAGAGGATGGACTTAAGGCCTTAAAGACAGCTTTATGTGGGCCTAACCCACAACATATTCTTATATATGGCAGTCCTGGTATTGGAAAAACTGCAGCAGCTAGAATAGCGCTTAATATAGCGAAGCTCTCAGAAGGATCACCATTTAAGAATGATGCTAAATTTATAGAAATAGATGCAACAACACTTAGGTTTGATGAAAGAAGTATTGCAGACCCTCTTATAGGATCTGTGCATGACCCCATTTATCAGGGTGCTGGTGCTTATGGACCGGCAGGTGTTCCTCAGCCTAAGCCAGGAGCTGTAACAAAAGCTCATGGAGGTGTATTATTTATTGATGAGATAGGAGAACTTCATTCTGTTCAAATGAATAAACTTTTAAAAGTTCTAGAAGACAGAAAAGTTTTTCTAGAAAGTTCTTATTATGTAGCCGGAGATGAGAATATTCCAAGGCATATTCATGATGTATTTAAAAATGGGCTCCCAGCAGACTTCAGACTTATAGGAGCAACAACAAGAAGTCCAGAAGATATCCCAATTGCATTAAGATCAAGATGTGTAGAGATATTTTTTAAAGACTTATCTTATGAACATATTATTTGCATTG
This sequence comes from Cellulosilyticum sp. I15G10I2, assembly GCF_900095725.1. Classification (NCBI taxonomy): domain Bacteria; kingdom Bacillati; phylum Bacillota; class Clostridia; order Lachnospirales; family Cellulosilyticaceae; genus Cellulosilyticum; species Cellulosilyticum sp. I15G10I2. The sequence goes on along the minus strand of NZ_FMMP01000028.1, from coordinate 271,506 downwards.
TAGAAAATGTATTAAATAAGCAAAAGATTGATATTGTAAAGGATGCGAGAGACCTCATTGCTAAATATTGTACGAACGGCCGTGATGCAATTAATATGCTGCAAACAGCACATAGTCTGGTTCGGTTAGAAAAAAGAGAAAATATAGAAGAAAAAGATGTAGAATGGGTCATACAAACAGGTAAATATGCTCCGAGGATTGATAAAAAAATCAATAAAGGGTATCATATAGGTAAAATAAATGGACTAGCAGTATCAGGACACGGACAAGGGATGGTACTTGATATAGAAGCTGTTGCTAGGCCTACTCATAAAGAGAACGGTGAAATTAAGATTACAGGTATTATAGAACAAGAAGATCTTCATATGAAGCATAGTACGATTAAAAGAAAAAGTATGGCATCAAGTTCTATAGAAAATGTACTCACCATTCTAAAAATGAGATATAATGTTGATGTAAATAACTATTTAATGCATGTTAATTTCACTTCAGGCATCCCTATAGATGGGCCTTCAGCAGGCATAGCTATTTTTTGTGCATTATATTCAGCCTTATTTGATAAGAAAGTATCAGGTGAGATAGCAATGACTGGAGAAATATCTATTCAAGGCCTTGTTTATCCTGTAGGGGGAGTTTATGAAAAAGTTTTAGCCGCAAAGAAAGCCGGTGTTAAAAAGGTAATTATTCCTAAAGATAATATGCAAGACTTGCTTTTAAATACAGGCATAGAAATTATACCTGTAGAAACCATAGATGAAGTTATTAAGCATGTATTTGAAGAAGATATACGAGATCGAGCAAACGCAATATTACACGCATAATAAAAGCGACACAAATAAAGAGGGTGGTAGTATGAATAAACAAATAAAGCATGTACCTATGCTTGCCTTAAGGGGTATTACAGTATTTCCAGGGATGGCAATACACTTTGATGTAGGAAGAAGTAAATCATTAAAAGCTATAGAAGAAGCAATGGCAAAAGATGAGATGTTGCTGGTTGTAGCTCAAAAAGATGCAAGTGTTGACGAACCTGAACAAGAAGACTTATATGAAATAGGAACGCTTGTTCATATTAAGCAAGTTGCAAATCTTAAAGAATCTGCAGTCAGAGTTTTAGTTAAAGGGGAGCAGCGCGCAAAAATTATTTCTCTTGAAAATGAACCCTTTATGTATGCAAGTATAGAGGTAATGACAGAAGAGGAACAGCCAGCTGATATGGAGCAAGAAGCTATGCTTAGAACCATAGGTGAATTGTTTGAAAAGTATGCAGCTATGAGTGCGAGAATATCAGAAGAAATGGTTCAAGGGATACTTAGTATTAATAATATGGTAGAAATAGTAGATATTATTATAGCAAATATGACACTGGAAGTTGAGAAGAAGCAAGAAATTCTGGGGTGTTTTGATATCAAAGACAGAATGTATCAAGTGATTAAGATCTTAGATGCTGAAATTCAAATTCTTACAGTACAAAAAAATATTTATGCAAAGGTCAAAAAAAGTATAGACCAATCTCAAAAAGAATATTTTTTAAGAGAACAAATTAAAGTAATCCAAGAGGAGCTAGGAGAAAAAGACGGTGTCTTAGAAGATATTGCCTCCTATGAAAAAAAACTTGAAGCTTTAAATTTACCAGAAGAAGTAAGACTTAAAATGCAAAAAGAAATTAGAAGACTAAATAAAGTATCAAGTGCATCACCAGAAAGTGGAACCATCAGAACTTATATTGATACAGTATTAGACCTGCCTTGGGGGATCAAAACGAACGAAAATATAGACTTAAAACAGGCTCATATTATTTTAGAAAGAGAACATTATGGACTTACTAAAATAAAAGAAAGAGTTTTAGAATACCTGGCGGTTAAAAAAATGTCTCACCAAGTAGAAACGCCTATCTTATGTTTAGTGGGGCCGCCAGGGGTAGGTAAAACCTCTATAGCAAGATCTATAGCCCAAGCTATAGGAAGAAATTATGTAAGGATATCTCTAGGCGGCATAAGAGATGAATCAGAAATAAGAGGGCATAGAAGAACTTATGTTGGGGCAATACCTGGGAGATTCGTTTATGGTCTTACGCAGGCAAAATCTATGAATCCCCTTATTTTATTAGATGAAGTTGATAAAATGATGGGAGATTTTAGAGGTGACCCAGCAGCGGCACTTCTGGAAGTACTAGATAGTAATCAAAACAGTAATTTTAGAGATAATTATTTGGAAGTACCTCTTGATTTATCAGAAAGTATGTTTATAGCTACAGCTAATAGTTTAGCGAGTATCCCCAAACCCTTATTAGACAGAATGGAAATTATAGATATTAATAGCTATACGGGCAATGAAAAACTTTATATCAGCAAAAAACATTTAATGCCAAAGCAGCTTAAACGTCATGAGCTTACTACAAAAAATCTTAAGATGAATGAGACGAGCTTAAACTATATTATAGAACATTATACTAAAGAAGCAGGCGTTAGAAGTTTAGAAAGAATGTTAGCAAAGGTTTGCAGAAGAGCCGTTAAAGAAATGATTGAAAGAGACGTTAAGAGCATACGTATCACACCCAATAAGTTAAATGAATATCTAGGAATACCTCGCTACTTATATGAAAAAAAGAATGAAGAACCTGAAATAGGTGTTGTAAGAGGTCTGGCTTGGACATCTGTAGGAGGAGATACGTTATCTATTGAAGTAAATACTATGCCCGGTAAAGGGCAACTTCAGCTTACCGGAAAAATGGGAGATGTGATGCAGGAATCTGCAAAGGCTGCGCTAAGCTATATCAGGTCTAAAGCGAAAACACTTCAGATAAGAGAAGATTTTTATAATACTTGCGATATACATATTCATATACCTGAAGGGGCTGTGCCAAAAGATGGCCCGTCTGCTGGTATTACTATGGCAACGGCTATTATATCAGCACTTACAGAAAAACCTGTAAAAGCAGATATAGCTATGACAGGGGAGATCACGATTAGAGGAAGAGTTCTGGCTATAGGCGGATTAAAAGAAAAACTTATAGCAGCTAAAAGAGCCAATATTAATCATATCATTATACCAAAGCCAAATGAAAGAAATATTAAAGAGATAGAAGAGAATATTTTAGAAAATCTTAACATCATCTATGCCTCAACCATGGATGAAGTACTGCAATATGTATTTGCATAAAAAAGGAGAAAAGCAATGAATGTAACTAAGTCAGAAATGATTATAACAGCAGGAAACAAAAGTCAATTTCCAGAGCATGAATTACCTGAAATAGCTTTTGCCGGCAAGTCTAATGTCGGCAAGTCTTCACTTATTAACGCCATTGTAAATAGGAAAGCGCTGGCAAGAACAAGCTCTCAACCTGGAAAAACACAAACAATAAATTTTTATAACATTCAAGACGCAGTAATGTTTGTTGACCTACCAGGGTATGGCTATGCAAAGGTTTCTAAAGAACAAAGAGAAAAATGGGGTAAATTAATTGATAGTTATTTGCAGGAAAGAATTCAGCTTAAAAAGGTTATTCTGTTAGTGGATATAAGGCATGAAGTAGGCGCTAATGATAAAATGATGTATGATTGGATCTCTCATTATCATCAAAATGTTATTGTAGTAGCGACCAAGTTAGATAAAATTAAAAGAAGTCAAGTTCAAAAACATTTAAGTATCATTAGAAAAGGACTTGAATTATCAGCTGATGATGTATTGATTGGATTTTCGGCAGAGACAAAACAAGGGAAAGATGAATTATGGGAAATTATAGAGAATGGTATTAATACTGACATATAGAACGAAAGGTTTACGGGGGTAATAGGGGGGAGAATATGATTAAAAGAGATCTATATTGTTTAAAAAATGATAAACTAGAATTATCCATATTAGATGAAGGCATAGAAGAGATAGAAGAAATAATGCTTGATACGACTTCGGATGAAGAGGATGCAGGTGGTTATGAAATGAACGTACCACCTATTGGGGAAAGCACATTACAGGTATCAGAAGAAGTTTATAATACTTTAAAAATAATGGGAGAGTTTTTGACGCAGACAGAATCTACAGATATAACAGATCTTCCCAAAACTTCTAAGGCACATACACTATCAGAAACAATGCTTGTGGAAGATACTCAAATAATAAGCAAAATGATTGCAATACGAGATTATATGAACCATCCAGCAACTTTGCAGCAAAGCAGTATAGATGCATTGCTGCTCACTCAGCTGGGGGAGGTTAAGCCTAAATTTCAATATGCAGATGAATTGAGGCAAAAAATAGAAGATCAAATAAAAAAAATTAAAGACTATAGGTAGTAATAGATAGCTATTATTAAAGAATTATTTTATTTTTAGGGTAATATATGTTGACACAAAAATCAAAATATGATATTATAATTTTCGTCGGAAGAAACAAATTAGTTTATGATGATGATGTGCGTGAGTGGCTCAGTGGTAGAGCATCTCCTTGCCAAGGAGAGGGCCGCGGGTTCGAGTCCCGTCTCGCGCTTGTTATCGGGGTGTGGCTCAGTTTGGCTAGAGCGCCTGATTTGGGTTCAGGAGGCCGCAGGTTCGAGTCCTGTCACCCCGATTTTTTTAATTCATTTGTAAGATGATCTGAATATAAGTCTTCCAAATAAAAAAAGATGTCGTTATCATTGCGACATCTTTTTTTATTTGGAAAGCAGCTGAAGAATTTCACTATAAAGTGTAGAAGCACTAGTTTTCCATTTATTACACAGTTCAATAGCTTGTTTCTTTGAACCAACACTTACACTAAGTTCGATAAGACTTGAATTATTTTCTGTAACTTTACAATTTACAATATACTCGTTAGATTTATTCGGTGTATATTCGGCGTGTATGTCTAATTCGCTTCTTAATTTTCTCCAATTGGCCTCTATAAATAGGTCTAGTTCTTTTCTAATAAAATCAGGAATTCTAGAAGAGAAAAAATCCAAAGTTTCAACACCTTTATCTGTTATCTCAAAATAAGAAGTATTATTTTGTTTAGAAGTCATAATAAAATAAGATTTTTCTAGCTCATTTAAATACTGCTGTAAGGAAAAATAGTTAGTATAGCCTCTTTCTAATATAATTTGGGTCATTTGGGAAAGAGATAGTGGTATTTTAACTTGAGATAAAAGATAAAGTATGATGAGTTTATTAATCGTAAAATCTTCATGATTATTAATCACAGAACTCCTCCTCACACTTTTTACTAATATTGTATATTAAAAACAAACGAAACTCAATATGTGTTTAAATATTTCCCCTGATAGATATCATTAATTTTAAAATAATGATTTAATTCATTTAAGAGCTGCTTTTTGTTTTTAGTCCATAAAGGAGCTATGAGGTGGTCTGCATCACCATCTCCAGTTAATCTATGAACAACAAAGGTGGGAGGCAATATTTTTAGTATTTCACCAATGGTAAAAATATAATCAGTCTTAGAAAGTAAGTTAAAAGGCTGTGTAAGATAAATTTCTCCAAGAGGAGAGTTATCGAGCACATGAAGCATATGAAGCTTAATACCTTGTAAGGAAAAACTACTGATATACTTGATAGTTGATAAGATGTCCTCTAGTGTTTCGTAAGGAAATCCTATAATAAGATGTACAACAGTTTCGATTTTTTTTGATGAGAGCTTATACATGGCTTGTTCAAAACATTCTAAGGAATAACCTCTATTAATCCATTTCGCAGTTGCTGGATTAGCACTCTGAAGACCGAGCTCAATCCAAAGATGTGTCCGGTGATGGAGTTCTTCGAGATAATCAATTATTTCATCATTTAAACAATCAGGTCTTGTAGCTATAGCGATACCTACTACATCAGGAAAACTAAGGGCTTCTTCATAACGGGCCTTCAATAAAGCAAGAGGGGCGTAGGTATTAGAGTAGGATTGAAAATAAGCAATGTATTTATGGCTGTTAGACCATTTCTTTGAAAGTATACCAATAGATGCATGAAGTTGTGAGGTAATAGATCCAGCATGAGACGGAATAAAGTCACCACTTCCTTTTTCACTGCAAAAAACACAGCCTTCGGAAGAAAGAGAACCATCTCGGTTTGGACAAGTAAAGCCGGCATCAATAGAAAGTTTGATGACTTTTTCACCGTGTTTTTCTCTTAAAAAGTTATTAAGGCTATAATAAGGTTTATTTTTTATCATGAGTTAAGTCCTCGCAGTAAAATAACTATGTAATATTTTATATAAAATAATAAGATAATATAGATATAGATTTCACATCTATATCTATATTATCTTATATAAATTAGTGAAGTGCAAGGAGCATCTCTTCTTTACGTAGCCGAATCTCTTCACATATATCTATAATACGCTGCCACTCGTCTTCTATAGTAATCGTTCGGGCAAGATTAATGAAATCCTGACGTAATTTTTCGGTATAGTTTCTTTTAATTGTATCTACTTCTTCATCATCCGAGCTTGATCCAAGTGCGTTTAAAAAGTCTTTAGCGCGTTTAGAGGAAACAAAAGGAAGATAAGGTTGTATAGCATCTAATATTTTTTGGAGTTCGTCATATTGTTGTTTAAATGGATTGTTTTCAACGTTATCCATATAAACAAAAAAAGATTCCAAATTTAAAAATCTAATATTTTGGATAGAAGAATAATCAAAACTACTTAAGACGTGCCTAAATTGAAGCAGATGATTTTCTAGTTGTTGTTTTGTAAGCAAAGTTGACATTAAAAAATCCCCCTTTTTAAAAAATAAAAATATATCTCTGTATACAGCTTATTATATCCACACCAAATTAAAAAAGTGTATGTAAATATTACTTTAGGAGTAAAAAGCGTGTTTACTGAGGTTTACAAATATTTCACTTATAATTTATAAATTTTTGTAAAGTTATTATTTTTTCTTTAGAGCATCTCGGTACATTATTAAAAGGAAATCAGAATATCATTAAATTGTAAAAATAAAAACAATATTGAGTTTTACGTAGGGGTATGATAAAATTACACAATTAAACAAGGCATAAATTCTAATTTAGATTGATCAAGATATAGTGGAGGGAGCAGCAAATGGAAAAAAAGCATATCGTTGTAATAGACGATGAAGAACATATCTTAGAACTTATTAAATATAATCTAGAAGGAAGTGGTTTTAAAGTATCGGCATTTACAAGTGTAGAAGAGGCCATGAGTACTATTGATGAAGGTAAAATTGATACTATTCTATTAGATGTTATGCTGCCAGGGATTGACGGCATAAGTGCATTAGAAAAGTTTAGAAGAACGCCTCATATAAAAGACACTCCTATACTTTTAATTACAGCAAAATCAGAAGAAATCGATAAAGTGTTAGGGCTTGAACTTGGAGCTGATGATTATATTACAAAACCATTTAGTGTAAGAGAAGTTGTTGCAAGAGTCAAAGCATCTGTTAGAAGAAATGAGAGAAATCATCAAAAAGAAGCAGAAGTATCAAACCATAAAATACTAATCAAAGGACTGGAGCTTGATATTGAGAGTCATTTAATTACCTATCATAATGAGCAAATAGAACTTACCTTTAAAGAATTTGAGATTCTTAAGCTTCTCATGCTTAATAAAGGGCGTGTTTTAACAAGAGAAGTTATTTTGGATAAAGTATGGGGATATGATTATTATGGAGAGACACGCACAGTAGATGTACACATTAGATATCTAAGATCGAAATTGGATGCTCATCAGATTGGAGATTATATTGAGACAGTCAGGGGAGTAGGCTATAAATTTATAAAGGAGTAACTGATGAAAAATAAAATCATTTTGCCGGTTATGTTAATGCTATGGATTATAGGACTTATTATCATAGGTGAAAGTCTGCTCCTTTTTAATGAAATCTTAAAAAATAATAGTTCTTATGGTTTAGAATATGCTTCTTATTCATCACTATTTTATAGACTTATAGGTATTTTATTTGTTGGAAGCATACTATTATATTTAATTTTATTAAAAGTTATTCATAAAATAGCTTCACCGATTGAGCAGCTTACAAAAGATGCTAAATTGTTTGCCAAAGGAAACTATACTCATAAGCTTAGAAATTATGAAATAGAAGAATTACAGCTATTAGCCAGTGCTTTTGATAATATGGGTGAAGAGCTTAATGGTACAATAAGAAAATTAAGACATCAGAAAACCAAAGTGGAGTCAGTTCTTGCATCTCTAGACGAGGGTATTATAGTCATAGATAAAGAAGGACAAATTACAGAGTTTAATGGCCTAGCAGGCCAGATGCTAAACTTAAAGGCAGAAAAATCCTATAAGAATCATATTGTAACGCTTATAAGAGGTAATCAATTTAGAAAGCTTATTGATGATGCGCTAAATAAGTTTAAATATGGGGCTGCAGAATTAACATTAGGGGATAAAATTGTTTATACAACTATTGTGCCAGTTGAAGAAACACACAATGTTTATGAATACTTGATTGTGTTAAGGGACATTACAAAACTAAAAAATTTAGAAGAGATGAAATACCAATTTGTAAGTAATGTCTCACATGAGATTAAAACACCGCTTACAAGTATACAGGGATTTGTAGAAACCCTTAAAGAAGGTGCAATAGAAGATAAAAATGTTGCATTAAGATTTCTAAACATTATTGATATAGAAGCTAAGAGGCTTTATAGATTAATTCAGGATATACTATTATTATCTGAAATCGAAAATATGGAAAAACAAAATTATGGCATAGCAAAGGTAAATCAAGTTATCATGCAAGTTATGGAGATTTTAAAAGAAGAGGCTCATAAAAAGAATATTGAGCTTATTTTTAATGATATTGACGAGATAGTCCTTGAAAATACCAGTACTGATCATATTGAGCAAGTGATGCTGAATCTCGTTAGTAATGCAATAAAATATACAGATCATGGCTGTGTGATTATTACAACTGAAATAAAAAATAATAAAAATGTAATTCGTGTAAGAGATACAGGTATTGGTATGGCTAAAGAGAGTATAGAACACATATTTGAAAGGTTTTATAGAGTTGATAAAGGCAGATCAAGAAAAAGTGGAGGAACGGGGCTCGGGTTATCTATTGTTAAACATATCGTACAGTTATATGGTGCCCAGATCCAAGTAGAAAGTGAAGAAGGAGAAGGGACAATCTTTACACTTACGTTTTAGAGTAAATAAAAATTTTAAGTCTATACAAAGGTATAAGGCTATACCTCAAACATCAAAGAGATGCTTGGGGTATAGCCTTAAAATTTTCGCCTCCCTTAGGCGGTTTTGGACCAAAATATTGGTAGTAGTTAACTTGTAAATTACCATTATAAAGTTTACGTTTTTTGTCAGCTTTTTTACCATAATCTTTTTCAAATGTTTCTACAGAGGTAACCGTATATAAAGACCATGTAGGATTAGAGTTCATTAAAGCTCTTATATCCTTATGCAGCTTTTGAATCTTCGTTAAATCACTTAGTCGTTCACCATAAGGTGGATTACATATGACTACACCATAATCACCATGAGGGAGTGACGTTTTATGAAGCGGTTTAGCGAAGAATTGAACGTATTCATCTACTCCGGCAGCTATGGCATTGTCTCTTGCACTTAATATAGCATTTCTATCAATATCAGAAGCATAAATAATAGGGTTTCCTTTTTGATCTATACTTTCTATTGCTTCTTGACGAAGTGCTTCCCATAATGTCTTGGGGATTTGTTCCCAATGAGAAGACGCAAATTCTCGCTTAAGACCAGGGGCGATATTTTTAGCAATCATCGCAGCTTCTATTGCAAAGGTGCCAGATCCACAACAAGGATCATAGAGGATACGTCCTTTTTTCCAGTAACTGATTTGAAGAAGGGCTGCGGCTAAAGTTTCTTTGATAGGTGCTTCGACAGTGCTTTTGCGGTAACCTCTTTTGTGAAGGCCCACTTCGCCAGTTGTATCAATGGTCAAGGTAGCAATATCTTTTAATAGAGAGACTTGTACAGTATAAGAAGGACCAGTTTCTTGGAACCACTCTATGTCATAATGCTGCTGAAGTCTTTTAACAATAGATTTTTTGACGATAGCCTGGCAGTCTGAAATACTAAAAAGTGCAGATTTAATGGATTTACCGTTTACTGTAAACTTAGCATCTTGTGTAATCCAAGCTTCCCAGGGTAGGCTATTGACTTCATTAAAAAGCTCTTCGAAAGATGTTGCTTTAAATTCACCCATCTTAATAAGTACTCTATCAGCACTGCGAAGCCATAAATTAGAAAGTACTACAGCTTCAGTATCTCCAGTGTAAGTTACCTTACCGTCTGAAACAGAGTTAACTTCATATCCTAGATCTTCTACTTCTTTGCGGACAATAGATTCTAACCCAAAAGTAGAAGTGGCAATAATTTCAAATGTTTTCATATCAATCTCCTCGTAGTTACATGCTTATTAATATTAGTTTACTATAGTCCGCAGAATATGTATAGTCTATAGGGTTTTTCTATTCATACATACGTAACAAGAAGACTTGATGCATTTTGGGCATTAGCATATTTAACATGGATTTAACATTTAGCCAATATAATCTGAATAAAGAAAAGCTAGTATAGGGGTGTAAAGTAGATAAAAAGAAAAAATAAATTGAGGGATAATTGCTTTAGAAGTTAATTATCAAGGAGGATATTAGAAATGAAAAAAAGATTATTTTCATGTATAGCGGCATTAGCACTTGGTACAATGGTATTTGCAGGATGTACATCTCAAGATAACACGAAGACCGAAGCACCACAGTCTAATACAACTCAGACAGCAGAAACAAAACCAGAAGAGACTAAAAAAGGCAGTGTTAAAATATCTATCGTAGGCTCTACAACAGTAGCGGAACCTATGGAACAACTAGCAGCAAAATACAAAGAACTTGGTAATACTGATAATGTAGAAATACAAGGCGTAGGTTCATCAGCAGGTATAAAAGCAGCAATAGATGGCACAGCAGATATCGGGATGAGTTCTCGTGAATTAAAAGAAGAAGAGAAAGCTGGAATAGTTGAAACTGTTATTGCGTATGACGGTATTGCAGTTGTAGTTCATCCATCAAACGGAGTATCTGACCTTACCAAAGCACAGGTTAAAGATATCTTTGAAGGGACCATTACTAACTGGAAAGAAGTAGGCGGTAATGATCAAGATATCGTTGTTGTTGTAAGAGAAGCAGGTTCAGGAACAAGAGGCGCTTTTGAAGAAATCTTAAAGCTAATAGATGAAAATAAAGCGTCTACAGTAGTAGAAACAGCAGTTGTTGCAGAAGGAACAGGTGCTGTGATGGCATCGGTCGCGACTAAAGAAGCAGCAATCGGATTTGTTTCAGAAGGCTTTTTAGACGACACAGTAAAACCAGTAAGTGTTGACGGTGTAGAACCTACTGTTGAAAATATTAAAGCATCAAAATATACGATTTCAAGACCACTTATTCTTATCACAAAACCAGATGTTAAAAAAGAAGCACAAGCAGTTATCGATTTTATCCTAGGCAACGAAGGACAAAAAGTTATGGCAGAAAAATATATACCTGTTAAAAACTAATGAATAGAGATAGGGAAATCTAGAAAACAGAGAGATAGAGAAACTAAATATTAATTGAGGCAGATGATATAGCGATGGATAAATTAATGAAATATGTATTTTGGTTATGCGCAGCAATAATGATTATTGTCATAGCATTTATGGGAGCCTACATTGTAATTGGGGGTCTCCCCTTTTTCAGTCATACAAATATAAGTAGTTTCTTATTAGGAAAAAAATGGAATCCCTCAGGTGAGCTGTTTGGGATTTTTCCCATGCTGATTACGAGCATATATGGTACCCTAGGGGCTACGGTTGTAGGGGTTATTGTTGGAGTCAGTACAGCTATTGTTTTAGTTGAGATATTACCTCTTAAAATAGCCAAACTCTTTTCGATAGCCATTGACCTACTGGCAGGGATCCCTTCAGTTATTTATGGGTTTTGGGGACTTATGGTGATTGTCCCTATTATTAATAAGTTCTGGGGAGGAAAAGGTGCAGGCAGCAGTCTTTTAGCAGCTATTATTATATTAGCCATTATGATTTTACCAACAATTATAAGAATGACAGAAGTCAGCTTAAGAGCAGTTCCGAGAGAGTATAAGGAAGGCGCTCTAGGGCTAGGAGCTTCTAAGTTTCAATATATTCTAAGAGTACAGTTAGGAGCTGCCAGATCAGGCATTATGGCAGGGATTGTGCTAGGAATAGGCAGGGCGCTTGGTGAGACAATGGCTGTTATATTAGTATCAGGGAATGCAGCTATTATTCCTAAGAGTCTGGTTGATCCAGTCAGAACGCTTACAGCCAATATTGCTATTGAAATGGGATATGCATCAGGCGTACATCAACAGGCACTTTTTGCAACAGGAATGATTCTGTTTGCGCTCATTATGCTTATAAACTTCTTTCTGACTCAGTTTATAAAAAATGCAGAAAGGAGAAGTGGCAATGCGGGTAAATTATAAGGATAAGATAACCTTTACGATACTTGTTAGTATATCTTTAATTACAATCGGTATGCTCCTATGGATTTTAGGGTATATCTTTATAAAAGGCTATAACAATATAGATTTAATCAAATTAGTGCCCCCTATAATATCTACCATCTATATGGTTATAATAGGACTGGGGATAGCAGCGCCTATAGGAATAGGGGCAGCTATTTATCTTAATGAATATGCAAGGGGCGGAAGGTTTGTAAGAGGTATTCGTTTTGCAACAGAAAGCTTAGCCGCTGTACCCTCTATTTTGTTTGGACTTTTTGGTATGATGTTCTTTTTAACAAGACTCAAACTAGGCTTTTCTATATTATCAGGGGCACTTACGATAGCTATGATGGTACTGCCCACGCTTGTCAAAACAACAGAAGAAGCATTAAAGACAGTTCCAGTGGCTTATAGAGAAGGTTCACTTGCTTTAGGCGCTTCTAAATTTGCTACTATTTCAAAAGTAGTACTCCCAAGTGCCTTGCCTGGCATACTTACAGGGATCGTACTTGGTACAGGTAGAATAGTCGGTGAAACAGCGGCTATTTACCTTACAGCAGGTACAATGTATAGATTGCCGAGCAGCCCTCTAGAATCAGGAAGGACGCTGTCAGTACATTTATATTTACTTGCTAAAGAAGGTATTTCGTTTGCTGACGCATATGGTACAGCACTAGTTTTACTGCTCATTATATTACTCCTTAACTTATTTACTTATTTCATAGGAGGCAGACTTAATAGGAGCAAAGGAAAATAATAAGGGGGAGACATTATGAATAAAATAATTAGTATTAAGGACCTCTCATTTTGCTACGGTGATTTTGAGGCGCTTAGAAATATTAATCTAGATGTAGAAGAAAACGAAGTGTTAGCTTTTATAGGACCATCAGGCTGCGGCAAATCTACATTGCTTAGAATTATGAATAGAATGAGTGATTTAGCAGAAAGTCCAAAGGTTACCGGATCTATTACTTATAAAGGACAAGAAATATTTGAAATGGATACAATAGAGCTTAGAAAAAAAGTAGGTATGGTATTTCAAAAGCCTAACCCTTTTCCTATGAGCATTTATGATAATATTGCCTATGGGCCTAGAATGCAAGGGGTTAAAAAGAAGTCAGAGCTTGATGAAATAGTGGAAGATAGTCTTAAAAAAGCAGCTATTTGGGAGGAAGTAAAAGATAAGCTTAGAAAAAATGCAATCAGCGTATCTGGGGGACAGCAACAAAGGATATGTATTGCAAGATCTATAGCAATGCGCCCCGAAGTACTTTTGATGGATGAACCAACCTCAGCACTTGATCCTATTTCTACTTCTAAAATAGAAGATCTCATTAGCGAACTTAAAAAGCAGTATACCATTGTTATTGTTACACACAATATGCAGCAAGCTGCCAGAATATCAGATCGCACTGCTTTTTTCTTGCTGGGAGAAGTAATAGAAGTAGATACGACACAAACAATATTTAATTTACCAAAGAACAAAAAGACAGAAGATTATATAACAGGCAGGTTTGGATGAGAAAGGAGAAGGGGATATGACACCAAGAAAAGTATATGAAGACAAACTCAAAAAATTAAATAAAAATATTATGGAAATGGGTCAGCGTACAGAAGAATTTATTGATAAAACAATACAGGCTATTATTAATAATGATAATGATCTGGCAAGAAGCATTATTGAACAAGATGATGTGATTGATGCTATGCAGCTTGAAATTGAAAAGGAATGCGCACTTTTAATAGCACATCAACAGCCGGTGGCAGGAGATCTTAGATTTGTGATATCGGTTGTAAAAATTGTTACTGACCTAGAAAGAATAGCTGATCAATGTTGCGATATTTGTAAGTATAATATTCGTTTAAATGATGGGACTTGGAGCAGAGAGATTAACTATAAAAGGCATATTGAAAAAATGGCTTTTGGAGCAAAAGCTATGCTGCAAGAAGTATTAAACGCTTTTATCTCTAAAGACATAGAGGTAGTGAAAGAAACCTATAAGGAAGATGATAAGATTGATTCGATTTTTATTAAAATATGGGAAGAAATAACGGAAGAAATGATCGCGAATAAGGATTTTATACAAAACGGGGTACATTATATCATGATTATAAAGTACTTAGAAAGAATAGGAGATCATATCACAAATATTGCAGAATGGATTATCTATAGCAGTACAGGTGAGTATGCTATTCATAAACCAATAGAATAATTTAAGAACCTAAAGACCTGCGAGAAATTTAAAGATTTCTCACAGGTCTTTTTCTAGTCATATCAGCTAAGTTTTTTTGAATCCAAGTTAATAGTTAGCTAAATCTTCTTCTAACAGCTCAAGTGTGTCTACAGCAGATAATCTAGCTCTAAAATATTGATTGAGAATTTGTAATCTTTCTATATCACTAATTGCAGGTATTACTAAGCTTAAATAATATAACTCGTTTTTAATAAAATTTAGGGCAGTAATAGCAAGCAGAACTTGAGTATTTTCTACACTAATACTTGGAAAGAGCTTTAAGTACTCTGTAGTGTCATTGTATAAGCGTTCAATATCATAATTAATAAATGCGATAGCATTTGCGAGTTCATCTAGGGTCAGTCCTGGATCTTCTAAAGAAAATTGCGCGATATCAAATAGCTGTGCATGAATTGATCTTATATCACCAAGAAATTGTTCCATAGTTTGTTGATGTTTAGTTGGAGAAGGAGGGATAATATCTGGAGCTGAAGCACTTAATGAAACACAAGAAAATACAATGATGACTGATAAAATAATACATGTTAAGGACCTAGGTTTTGCGATAGTATTCATGAAACACCTCGGATTATTTAAAAATTTATATAATTAAAATAACCGTTTTTTAAAGAAGTATGTACTAACTAAAAAGTAAATATAAATAATAATTAGCTGTATCTTTATAAAAAACAGGAGTAGATGTGCCCAGAATGGAAACATTATGTTAGAATAAGACTATAGAAAGGTTGGAAAAACATGAACGATAGAAAAGGAGTATTAAAATGCGTATAGGAGTAAGAGCTCATGATTATGGTAAAAATACCCCAGAAGGACTTGTAACTAAAATAAAAGAAGTAGGATTTGAGGCAGTTCAGTTAGCTATTCCTAAAGCAATAAGTGGCATTGATACTTTTGATCAAATTACGCCGGAACTTTTAAAAAAAATTCACGAAGTGTTTAAAAAAAGTGATATTGAGTTATCGGTTTTTGGATGCTATATTGAACCGGCGTTATTGGATAAAGAAGCAAGGATGGGGCAAGTGAGTAGATTTTTAAAAGCTTTAGAATACAGCAAAACAATTGATGCGCTGCTTGTAGGAACTGAAACCACTCATTTTACGACTGATGAGAGTGAAAGACCCAAAGCTTTTGAGGCTTTAGTAGACAGTGTGCAGAGAATGGTAGAAAAGGCAGAAGAGATAGATGCTATAGTTGGCATAGAACCAGTAAGTGTGCATACTCTCAATACGCCGGAGTTAACTTATAAATTGCTCCAAAGAGTAAAAAGCAATCATTTGAAAATTATATTTGATCCTGTTAATTTACTCACCTTTGAAAACAGTAAAAATCAAGAGGGACTTTGGAAAGAATGCTTTGAAGCGTTTGGAGCCGAAATAGAAGCAATACATGTTAAAAATGTCATTATAGAAAATAATGCATTTAAACATGTTTTATTAGAAGATGGACTCGTAGATTATCAATTTTTATTTAACTGGTTCAATACACATAAATCACATGTCAGTGTCTTACGAGAAAATGCGGATCCACAAACAGCTTATAGAGATGTTGCTTTTTTAAAACAAAAAATAGTCTAGGCCGATAAAGGCTTAGACTATTTTTTTTGAGATTAAACTTCAAAACCAAAGAAACGCACTGTATTATTATAAGAAATATCTTGAACTAATTGACCAAGCGCTTCGATATCATTTGGATATTCTCCGTTTTCAACCCAAGTACCAACAAGGTTGCATAAGATACGTCTGAAATATTCGTGTCTTGTGTAAGATAAGAAGCTTCTAGAATCAGTTAGCATACCAATGAAGTTACCAAGCAAAGAAAGATTTGCAAGGTCTGTTAGTTGTTTTTGCATACCTGTTTTTGTATCGTTGAACCACCAAGCAGAGCCGTGTTGGATTTTACCAGCAGTTTCAGGTCCTTGGAAACAGCCAAGAATTGTGCCGAGCATTTCATTATCTGCTGGATTAAGAGAGTAAAGCACTGTTTTTGGAAGAAGACTTTCTTGATTTAAGGCATTGAGGAAGCCTACAATACCATTTGCACAACTCTGAGTATTAATACAGTCGAAACCTGTATCAGGGCCAAGTTTATTAAACATAGCTGTATTCGTATTTCTAATTGTACCGTAATGAAGCTGCATTACCCAGTTGCGTTTAGCATATTCTTTGCCAAAGAATACCAGTAAAGCAGTTTTGTATTTCTCAGCTTCATCAAATGAAAGACTCTCACCTTTTAGGGCTTTAGCAAAAATCTGATTTACTTCTTCTTCTGATGCTGGATTATAAGGCACGTAATCAAGGCCATGGTCAGAAGCCTTGCAGCCAAGAGAATCAAAATGATCTAATCTCTTAATAAGTGCTGCAAAAAGATCCTTAAGAGAAGTAATAGCTGTATCACTTACTTGTGCCAGTGTATCAATATAAGCCGTAAAGCCAGCTTTGTCAATATTAACAGCTTTATCAGGGCGCCAAGCTGGTAAAACCTTGACTTTGCATGTAGGATCATTTTTAATAGCAACGTGATGTTCTAAACTGTCTACAGGATCATCAGTAGTACATAAAAGTTTTACATCAGATTGATCGATAATACCACGTACACTCATTGTCTCTGTTTGTAGTTTTTCATTACAGAGGTTCCATACTTCTTCTGCGGTATTCGCATTTAAAGTACCTTTATAATCAAAGTATTTTTTTAATTCAAGATGTGTCCAGTGATAAAGTGGGTTGCCGATAGCTTTAGAAAGTGTTTCGGCCCACTTCTGAAATTTTTCTCTTGGAGCTGCATTACCTGTAATGAAGTTCTCATCTACCCCATTTGAACGGATAGCACGCCATTTGTAATGGTCACCGCCAAGCCAAACATCAGTAATGTTATTAAAGCGGTGATTATCAGCAATTTCTTTAGGATTGATATGACAGTGGTAATCAATAATAGGCATTTTTGCTGCATAGTTGTGATAAAGCACTTTAGATGTTTCATTCGATAATAAGAAATCATCACACATAAAATTTTTCATAGTTAAGCCTCCTTATAATTTGAAAGACTCTCGCTCTATAAGTTTAGAGGAGATAGTCATTTTATTTGCAACGCTTTTCCCTGCAAAAACATCTATTAAGAGATTAATAGCGGTTGTGCATAAAATATCAACCCTATTGTCAACACTAGTTAGGGTAGGAGAAGCACATTCACAGAGTAAAGAGTTATTAAAACCTATAACAGGGATATCTTCAGGAATTCGATGACCAATCTGGGTGATCGCTTTCATAGCACCTATTGCCAAAATATCTTCTGAGGCAACAACTGCAGAAATAGACGGGCATTCCTGCATAAGATTTTTGACTGTTTCAGTAACAACAGATAGATCCTGCGGCACTTTAACAATCAATCTAGGATTATCCGCGAGCTTATTATCATCGAAAGCGCGTTTGTAGCCTTCAAGCTTTTGAGAGCCACTATAAGTATCTACATCATAAAGATATAAAATGTCTTTGTGGCCTTTTAAAAGGAGTGAGGATACATTTTGACGCATAGCCTCTAATTCATCACAGGTTATACAATAAGTATTGTCAAAAGGAAGAAATCCATTAATGATAAATACTGGAACTTTTTTTGCTACTTGTTCAATGTGAGAATTATCGAACTTTTCCTTAAAAGGGGAACCGATTAAAATAACCCCATCTACGCGCTTAGCAAGGAGTAAGTCAAGATATTTCTTTTTATTATTAAGGTCGTCTCCCGTACAGCAAAGCAGGGCATCAAATTCATTTTGTCTTAAAACATTTTCAATAATTGAAACAGCTTTGGCATAATAAATATCTGCAACATCTGTACAAAGGACGCCAATCATTTTAATCGAATTAAGACCTAAACCACGGGCAAATATATTAGGCGTATAATCTGACTTTTCCATAATATCTAAAACCTTCTGTTTAGTTTTAGGCCTTACATTAGGACTACCGTTTAAAACTCTAGACACAGTAGCGATAGAAACACCGGCCTTTTCGGCTATGTCATAAATGTTCATATTATCTCATCCCTTTTTATAGTGTAAGCTCTTTCAATAAATATTATAAATTCCCGTTTATAATAAGTCAATGTCATTTTAAAACACCTACAAAAAAATCAATATATTATTGACTTTTAAGTGAAAAATAATTAAAATAAAAATATGTAAGCACTTACAATAACGGAGGGTGAAATATGAAAAAGATAAATGATTTAGTAAGTAAAGTAGAGAGACCAATTCGTGTCATGCAATATGGAGAGGGCAATTTTTTAAGAGGGTTTATCCTGGATATTATTGATAGGGCTAATGAGAAAGGTGTTTATAATGGCAATGTGGCTGTTATTAAACCTATTGGATTTGGTAATCTAGATTTTTTTAAAGCACAAGATAATTTATATACACTTTCGTTAAGAGGGAAACAAAATGGCACGATTGTTGATGAAAACAGGGTGATTACTTCTATAGGTCAAACTATTGACGCATATAATGAATATGAAGTATATGCAAAACTTGCAGCACTTGATACTTTGGAGGTTGTTGTTTCTAATACAACAGAAGCTGGTATTACTTATGATGCGAAAGATGCATTCGAACTTACTCCACCAGGGACATATCCAGGTAAACTTACTAAATTTTTATATGATAGATTTACACATTTTAAGGGCGACCCAGCAAAAGGGCTCATTATTTTACCCGTGGAGCTTATTGAACACAACGGCACTAAGTTAAAAGAATGTATTATTAAATATATTGAGCTTTGGCATTTAGGAGAAGACTTTAAAGCTTGGGTTCTAAGCCATAATACATTTTGCAATACTTTAGTAGATAGAATTGTAACAGGTTATCCTAGAGAAACAGCAGATAAAATGTTTGAAACTTTAGGATACAGAGATGACTTATTAGATGTTGGAGAACCTTTTGGTCTTTGGGTTATAGAAAGTGAAAAAGATATTCGTGATAAGTTCCCAATGGATCAAACTGGGATGGATGTTGTATTTACAGATAATCTAAAACCTTATAGAGATCGTAAAGTACGTATTTTAAATGGTGCACATACAGGGACAGTACTTGCAGCTTACCTTGCAGGGCAAGATATTGTTAGAGACTGTATGGCAGACACACTCATCAGAAGTTATATGGAAAACCTTTTAGGAGAAATTATCCCGACTGTAGCACTTCCGCGGGATGAAGTTATTGCTTTTAAAGATGCAGTCATAGAACGTTTTGAAAATCCATTCATTGATCATAGCGTACTTGCTATTTCACTAAATTCTGTTTCAAAATGGAAAGCAAGAATTATGCCGAGCTTCAAAGACAGTATTGAGCAAATAGGTAAACTGCCTCAATATATGACATTTTCTTTTGCAGCACTTATGGCATTTTATTCTTCAAGTGATTTACAAGGAGAAGCACTTGTTGGTAAAAGAGGCGAAGAAAGTTACAAGATTATGGACGATAAAAATATCTTAGAATTCTTTGCACAAAATTATAGTTCAGAAGATGTGAAGACTTTTGTGAATAAGTTTGCTTCAAATGAAGCTTTCTGGGGAGAAAATCTTGCAGAGTATGAAGGCTTCGTAAGTACAGTAAGTCATTATTTAGAAAACATCTATAAGAATGGAATGAGAAATGCTCTTTTAAGTCTAAGTGAGGAGGCATAAAGATGTTGGATTTTATTAAAATTAACCCTGAAGATAATGTAATGGTAGCTCTTAAAGAAACAAATGGCATTCCTGCCGGACACAAAAGAGCTATTACGGATATTAAAAAAGGAGAACCCATCATTAAATATGGTAATCCAATCGGCTATGCCACTGAGGATATTAAAGCTGATGAATGGGTGCATACCCACAACTTAAAAACAGGACTTGGAGACATCTTGGAGTATAACTATAAACCAAGCTTCAAGGCCCTTGAAAGTAAAGAACCAGGAACCTTTAAAGGTTACAGACGGCCAGATGGCAAGGCTGGGATAAGAAACGAAATATGGATCTTACCAACAGTGGGGTGTGTGAATGATATTGCTAAAATGGTGCAAAAAGAAGCACAGCAATATGTAAGCCATAAAGTGGATGCGATTAGTTATTTTGCACATCCTTATGGCTGCTCTCAGCTTGGAGATGATCACCTTAATACACAAAAAGTACTTACTGGACTTGCCAAGCATCCTAATGCGGCAGGGGTATTAGTTATGGGACTTGGCTGTGAAAATAATACAATCGAGCAGTTTAAACAAATGCTTGGAGCGTATGATGAAAACAGAGTGAAGT
Source organism: Cellulosilyticum sp. I15G10I2 (assembly GCF_900095725.1). Classification (NCBI taxonomy): domain Bacteria; kingdom Bacillati; phylum Bacillota; class Clostridia; order Lachnospirales; family Cellulosilyticaceae; genus Cellulosilyticum; species Cellulosilyticum sp. I15G10I2. The sequence goes on along the minus strand of NZ_FMMP01000028.1, from coordinate 250,495 downwards.
TTGTTATTTGTCAGGATGAAAAAGATGAAGTAAGCGTGTCACTCGAAAAAATCAAAGAATTAGCAGACTATGCGAGTACCTTTGAAAGAGAAGATATACCGACCTCAGAACTTATTGTGGGGCTAAAATGCGGTGGTTCTGATGGATTATCAGGTATTACAGCAAATCCTTTAGTAGGTGTTTTCTCAGACAGACTCATCAGTGAGGGGGGCAGTACTATTTTAACAGAGGTACCTGAGATGTTTGGTGCAGAAACCCTTCTTATGGACCGCTGTACTACAAAAGAAGTATTTGACCAAACGGTAGAACTGATTAATGATTTTAAAAACTACTTCATAAGATATAATCAAGAAATATATGAAAATCCTTCTCCAGGTAATAAAAAAGGAGGCATTTCTACACTTGAAGATAAATCCCTTGGCTGTACACAAAAAGGCGGGACTGCACCGGTTGTAAGTGTCCTTAAATATGGCGAAATGACTAAAGTACAAGGGCTTAATCTTCTACAATCACCAGGAAATGATCTCGTTGCGGCAACAGCCCTCGCGACTTCAGGAGCACATATTGTATTATTTACAACAGGAAGAGGTACACCGTTTGGATGTCCAGTGCCAACTGTTAAGATCTCTACCAATACTGATCTTTATGAAAGAAAATCAAATTGGATTGACTTTAATGCAGGAAGATTAGTTGAAGGTATGGATATGAAAGATGTGGCAGATGAATTCTACGACTATCTCATAAAACTCGCATCAGGAGAAATACAGACCAAGACAGAGCAAAATGACATTAGAGATATTGCCATTTTCAAAGATGGGGTCACTCTTTAATTTGATGTACTATAAAGACAGGGCAAGGAGAATTGAGTATGGAAATGCTTGAACGCTATATCGAAGAGCTATTAGAAAAAAGTACGCCAGAATATCCAATTTGGAATATAGAAAAAGTAAGAAGTGGTGAAAAAACAAAGTGGAATTATATTGATGGTTGTATGATTAAAGCGATCCTAGAGATGTATGCTATTACTAAAAATGAAAAGTATCTGAGCTTTGCAGATAACTTTATAGATTACTTCGTACAAGAAGACGGCACGATTAAAGATTATGAAGTAGAAGAGTTTAATATTGACAATGTAAATGCTGGCAAAACACTTTTTGAGCTTTATGAGTTAACAGGTAAAGAAAAGTATCGCAAGGCCATTGATACAGTATATGAGCAAATAAAAAAGCAGCCTCGAACTCAAGAAGGCAACTTCTGGCATAAGAAGATTTATCCTTATCAAATATGGCTTGATGGACTTTATATGGCGCAGCCTTTTTACATGGAGTATGAAATAAAATTTAACAATAAGGCTAATTGTGAAGATATCTATAGTCAGTTTATTAATGTAGAAAAGCTGATGAAGGACCAAAAAACAGGACTTTATTATCATGGGTATGATTCTTCAAGAGACATTTTCTGGTGTGACAAAGAAACGGGTCTTTCTCAAAACTTCTGGTTAAGAGCTATGGGGTGGTATGTCATGGCCCTCATAGATACACTTGAAAAAATGGACGACAAAAAATCTGAGGCTTATGTGAAGTTGATGGCCATTTTCAAAGATGTAGTTGATGCACTTCTTAAATATCAAGATGATTCGGGTATGTGGTATCAAGTCATTGACCAAGGAGATAGAGCAGGCAACTATTTAGAAACCAGCGGCAGTGCCATTATGGCTTATGCCATTCTAAAAGGCGTAAGACTCGGTTATTTGGAAGAAAAATATAAAGCTTATGGCGATAAAGCTTTTGAGGGGATCTGTAAGAAGTACCTTTATGAAAAAAATGGCGAGATGCACTTAGGTGGCATTTGCTTAGTAGCAGGACTTGGTGGCAAAGAAAAAAGAGATGGCAGTTATGAATACTATATTTCTGAGCCAGTTGTTGAAAATGAAGCTAAAGGAATAGCACCTTTGTTACTTGCTTATACAGAGCTTATTAGAGAATATTAAAATATGTTGGGACGGACAGCGATTGCTGTTCGTCCTTTTTTGTATGTTATACTTGAAGTAGTTGGATAACGTCCGCAAAATCGCGACTCATCCCAGGGGATGAGTGCTGCTCAAACAGTATTCCTGACCTAAAAGCTATTTGAATAAATCACCTTTCAAATTTGAATCTTATATTTTAAGCTGGTACTATATCAACTGTCCAAGGCACTATAAGATATAGGAGCAGTCGTTCTTGTTGTCCAAAAGGAAGATCAGCGTGCTAGAGAACGGGAGTGTAGGTAAGGTAAAGGAGATAAAGGTTGATTAGAGTAGAATTAGTTGAATTTTTTTTAATTAACGCATAAAATTAAATTAGAATTGTACATTGTTGCTATTATTGTTTATTAATCTAAAGAATAAATTTTGAAAGCGAGGAAAACAGAAATGGAAAAGGTACTAGAAGTAGTTCGTCGATTTAGAGAGGAACGAGATTGGGGACAGTTTCACACACCAGAAAATCTTGCAAAGTCTATTAGTATAGAAGCTGGAGAATTACTTGAACAGTTCCAATGGAATAATACCTATGATAAAGAAGCCACAGCAGAAGAGTTAGCTGATGTCTTTGTTTACTGCATACATATGGCAGATGCAATAGGTGTAAATTTAGAAGATATTATATTAAAGAAGATGGAAAAGAATGCGAAGAAATACCCCGTAGAGAAAGCTAAAGGGAACAGCAAAAAATATACAGAGCTTTAAAGATCCTATAAAATTGGATAAGCTTTCAAATAGGGTATGGAGGGGTAAAAGTGGGATTAATCAAAACTTTTGAGTATCATAGAGACGATTTCGAAAAAATTGGATGCTATAAGTATGGCAAGAACTGGCCAGTAGTCTATGTCTTAGAAGGGCAAAAAGAGGCTTATGTGGGTGAGACTATTAATGCCTATAAGCGTAGTCAACAACACTATAAGGTGGAAGAAAGAAAAAACTTAGATCAAATCCATATTATCAGCGATAATGATTTTAATAAATCTGTAGCGCTCGATATTGAGTCGATGCTTATCCAATATATGGCTGCGGATAATAAGTATAAACTGCAAAATAGCAATGTAGGCTTAACAAACCATAACTACTATGACAGGGAATTTTACCAAGCAAAGTTTGAGAAAATTTGGGAACAGCTGAGAAGAAAAAATGTAGTAGTTAAAGGCATTTTTGAACTTAGAAACAGTGACTTATTTAAGTACTCACCATATAAGGCTTTAAACAGTGAACAGTTAGCAGTTGTAGAGGCAATAAAAGAGAGTATTATTGAGGAAACTGAGAGTAAACATATTATACAAGGGGAACCAGGAACCGGAAAGACTATAGTAGCTGTTTATCTTGTCAAATATCTTACTGAATGTGAACAGACAAAGCATCTTAACATAGGCTTAGTTGTTCCAATGACTTCTCTAAGAGGTACCTTAAAAAAAGTCTTTAAATCTGTTAAAGGGCTCAAGAGTAGTATGATACTAAGTCCTTTTGAGGTTACCAAAGAAAAATATGATGTATTGATAGTAGATGAGGCACATCGTCTCAATCGCCGAGTAAACATTAGTAATATGGGACAGTTTGATAAAATGAATAGAAGTTTAGGTCTAGATATTAAAGAAGGAGATCAGTTAGATTGGATAAGGCAAGCATCTAAACATATAGTGCTTTGCTATGACCCTAATCAGTCTGTTAGACCTTCTGATATATTGTCTCACAAAATAGACAAACTAAATGCCCTAAAATACTCTATCAAATCTCAAATGCGTGTATTAGGTGGAGAAGACTATATCGAATACATTCATAATATATTACACAGACAACAGGTAGAAGTTAAAAGATTTGATAAATATGAGTTCTATCTTTTTGAGAGTATTGTAGAAATGGAAAATCAGGTCAAAATAAAACAATTAAAATATGGACTTTGTAGAATGGTAGCAGGTTACGCTTGGCCATGGGAATCTAAAAAGGATAAGAATGCTTATGATATTAAAATTCAAGGACAAAGCTATCGTTGGAATTCTACTAACAAAGACTGGGTAAACTCAAGTAAGGCTTTAGAAGAGATTGGGTGTATACATACCATTCAAGGGTATGACTTAAATTATGTCGGAGTTATTATTGGTGATGAGATAGCTTATCGAAATGGTCAAGTAGAGATTTATGCTGAAAAATACTTTGATAAATACGGCAAACAAACAGTAGATAATGTAGAGATTTTGAAAGCATATATCTTAAATATATATAAGACACTTTTAACAAGAGGAATAAGAGGGACTTATATGTATATTTGTGATGATGCTTTGAGAGAATACTTTAAGCGATTTACTCCTGTTTATAGGAGTAAAGATATTAATTATCTTGCTGAAGAGCAGCGGATAGCGTATGTTTCTGAAGATACAGATCATTATGAGGTATAGTTAATTTAGAATGAAGTGTGAAGGGGTGTGGATTGTGGAGGAAGTACTGAGAAGGTTGTTGCCAATTTTTTTGTTGATGGGGATTGGTTTTTTTGCGAAATGGAAAAAATTATTTTCGGATGTGTTTATAGAAGGATTGAAGACATTGATTATAGGGGTTGCATTGCCGGCTGTTTTGTTTGATGCATTTTCGACAATGACACTTGAGATGTCATATCTATTGCTTTTTGGGTTAATTTTTATTTATTGTGGCCTGTTATATGGAATTGGTAGTGGATTACATAAGTTTTTTCCAAAGACTTTTGGAATGTTTTATACGAAGGGTTATATGACGGGATTTGAGTTTGGGATGATTGGGGTTGGTCTTTTTGGTGCCATCTGGGGTATGGAGCAGCTGCCAGTCATCATGCTTATTGGCTTTGGTCATGAATTGTTTATATGGTTCTTTTATGTGCCGCTAATTGCGAGATCGGCAGATAAGCCTTTTAGTCTTACGGAAACAGTTGGGCAATTTTTAAAGACACCAACGATTATCGCCATTGTCTTAGGGGTAGCGGCGAACCTTGCGGGAATCCGACCTCTGATGAATGAACATGTTATCGGTCAGAGTCTACTTGCGGTTATAGCGTTTCTCAAGCCACTGACTTCACCGCTGATTTTGATCGTTATCGGGTACACGATGGTTTTTCAGCGTACACATCTTCGCAAAACAGTAACATATATTTTATCACGGATCGTGCTGGTGGTGGGGCTTGGTACACTGGTGTTGTTTGCTATAATACGCCTAATCCCCGATTTGGATGGACTGTTTATACAGGCTTTTTACGCTTTTATTTTATTGCCTGCACCGTATATTCTTCCACTGTATATTCAGAAGCGGGAAGAAGTAGATTTTTTCACACAGTTGCTGGTGTATTCGACAGCAGTATCATTTATCGGCTACGGTATTCTGGTTGGGTTGAGTTTTTGATGAAGTCACAACTATTCTTTCATGTATTAGTGCATGTATCGTTTTCTATTTATCTTTTTCTGATCCTAATAAATAGATATATAGTATTGGTTATAAAGGAAGGGAGGGATTTATTTGGATTCAAAAATGAAAAAAATACTGCAAATAATAATAGGTTTATTTGTAATAGGAATCATAAGCATGTGGATTGGATTTGCATATGGCGAAGATCTGGGAAGCCATTTTTCAAGACCTATTGGGGCAAACAGCTGGACTGTTTCTAATGGACTAGTAAATGCATGTACATACGTTCCGATAATAATAGGAATCAGCTTTTTAATATTGGCAATAGTTTTTTCTATATTAGTATTTAAAGAATGGATAAAAAAGTAGCAACGTTATAAAACATACCAACTTCGTCCAAAAGGAGTCAACCTTATGAATCTAGACAAAGCCATCTTAATAGCAACAACTGCACATCAAGGACAAGTTGATAAAGCAGGAGCACCTTATATTCTCCATCCGCTTCGTGTCATGCTTGGCTGCAAGACTGAAGATGCACAGATATGTGCTGTACTGCATGATGTGATAGAAGATACTGCTGTTACCTTTGAAGACTTAAGTGCAGCAGGCTTTAAGAAAGAAATCATCACTTCACTTGATGCACTTACAAAACGTAAGAATGAAACTTATGATGAGTTCATAAAGAGAGTTATGGAGAATCGGTTGGCTTGCCATGTTAAGCTTGCAGACCTAGCAGATAATATGAATTTATCTCGTATTCCAAATCTATCAGAAGAAGATTATCAAAGAGTCAAAAAATATCGGAGGGCTGCAGATAAAATACTTGCTGCCTTAGATACTTTTCTAGAGGATTCCTATATAACTTACATATAGATGGTAATCGTTTCAGTTGGAGTAAATGGACTTATGAGAGCTTATTAAAAGAGGATGAGACGGTGAAGATTATTTTGAAGAAGTAATTGAAGAAGAAATGGGTATGAATATTTTAGAATTAAGAGGATTATGTTATAAAGTATATGATGAGCTGATATGGGTTTTAAACGTATCAGCTCATCTTCTTTATAAAATGTTCGAGGGGTAGTGTTCTATAAAGTGTAATTATGTACGATGTTTTCAAGGGTGATTGAAAGGTTTTTCAGCCCCTCAAAAGTTGCAAGAACTTCTTGTAAATTAGCAACTTGCAGGGCTGCGCAGGATTTAACTATTTCAGTAGAGGTAGTTGTTTCTTGTGCAACACTATAAACACTATTTATTTCAGAGATAACATTGTTTTTGGCCTCTTCAATATCTTTTAAAACATAGTCCATATTGCTTATAGCTTCTTGAACGGATGCAATAGCAGTACTAATATCTAGAAAACGGTATTCAGTTTGACGAAGCACATCCTCAGTAGAACCTTGGACACTAACGAAAGCATCTACATCTGTTACAAGCTGGTTAACAGAAATGATATTTTCACCTACTATTTTTTCGATTTCTATTGCGAAGTTTGCAGACTGATCAGCAAGTTTTTTGACTTCATTAGCTACTACGGCAAAACCTCGTCCATTTTCACCAGCCCGGTTGGCTTCTATTGAGGCATTAAAAGCAAGCAGATTAGTTTGTTTAGTAAGGTTCTGCATAGTAGATAAAATGTGTTTAATCGAAGTGGATTTATCGCCTATTAAAGCTACCCCCGTTTTTAAATCCGTAAGTTTTTGGTTATTTAAACCCATAGATTCTTTGAGGTGATGCACCATTGTCATACCATTAGTAACAGCCTGGGTAACAGTTGAGGATGCTTCATGCATCTTTATTTTAGTTAGTGAGGCTTCTTCAAATTTTTCGTTTAATATGACTGAAGAATGAATACTATCTTTGATTTTCTGCATTTGAGTATCAGCTCCCGCAGAGATTGCTTCCACGAGAGTCAAAGTTTCATCTCCGTAGGTATTGCAGTGATTGATACTTTCTTTAGCGATGTTTGCATCTTTTACTAATTGATTAGAGGTGTTTTGCAAACTTATAATAGTAGACTTTAGACTATGTATGAGTTCATTAGTGGCATGAGCTATTTCAAATATATCCCGGGTTTTGATTTTTTGAGTATCTATATGGACGTTTAAATCATTTGCCTTAATTCTGCTAAGTGCTGTTAAAATATGCTTAATAGGTTTCAGAAAGAAGTAAGCATAGATTAAACCGAGTGAGACAGTAAGAGTAAATACAATAAGTATGGTATAGCATAAAGGCGCTGTCTTAGTTTTTAGTAGAGCAGTTAAATAAGACGCTTTTACATAACATACAATATTAAGTCCATTGCTTCTTACACCTTTAAAAAAATGATAATAATCTCCTATAAAATCAGCTGAAAAAGTTTCCGTGCGACCATTAATTATGCTATGGCCTCCTTCTAAGAGTGCAAGCTTCTTATTGATGTAGTTTTCATTTGTTGAGGTAATGATTGTACCGTTATCTAGATAAATCAGTACATCTATATTAGGATCCATACCTGCTTCGTTCATATGTACTTGAAGATGTTTAGAGAGGTAATCCATACTTATATCCATATTCATTGCACCTATAAATTGATTAGCTTCATTTATAATGGGAAAACATAGGGTGATAAGAAGTGTGTTTGTAATATCATCTTGGTAAGGATCAGAAATAATAAATGCACTCTTTTTTTTAGCACTATTATAGAGATAGTTGCCGTTAATATCTTCTTTGGTGAGCTTAGCTAGATTATTTTTTGAATAGCCAATAGGTGTGTCGTAATCTTCGAATCTTATATAGATGCCAGAAACGAAATCTTTGCTATCTGCCACACTTAGTAACTTTTCACGAAGGATATCTTGATGAAGAGAGCTGTTATTAAAATCTAAAAACAAAGAATCTGTAGCAAGTACCTGAAGGATATTTAACTCGTTGTTTAAAGTAGTACTTAGCTCATCCATCATATTTTTATTAAATAAAAGTGCCGAATCTTTAATATCAGTTTCAATGCTCGTTTTAGAATCATAAATCATAGCTGAGATTAATAGCACTATAGGCAGTACAGAGATCAAAAAAGTTAATATAATAATACGGCTCATAAGTCCAGATTTTTTTAAGCTGAATTTTAGACCCCATTTGAAATTAAACTTAAAGCGTGTACTTAATAATCTATGGGAGAACATTGGTTTTAGTTTGACGCGTAAGCTGTTCATAAGCGCTCCTTTATCTTGTTGTAAATTTTAACAATTCTATCGTAAGGCTTCTATGTTAAATTAACGTTAAAAAAATGTAAAGTTAAGATTATGTGAGAAATCTATTTAAAAATGAATAAATGTATGTTAAAATCAAATAAAATAAAGAAAATACAACATAAAACCATATAAAGCACATTGTAACGTATGATAAATAATGAAAATATAGAGACTGGAGGGGTATAATGCTGGCACTAGAGAGACAAAAACATATTACTGAGATTGTAGAACGAGAAAAATCAGTTAAAGTGATAGAGCTTAGCAAACGTTTTGATGTAACAGAAGAAACAATCCGAAGAGATTTAGAAAAGATAGAAAAGCAAGGAATATTAAAAAGAACATATGGAGGAGCTATTTTTATAAATAGCGCATCAAAAGATACAGAAGATACACCATTTAGTATGCGTCTTAAAGAAAATATAACCAGTAAACAAAAAATTGCTTTTGCAGTATCTAATATGCTTTACGATGGGGAAGTGATTATGCTCGATTCAAGTACAACTTGTTTAGAAGTAGCTAAAAATATAGATAAAACTAAGAGACTTACTATTATTACTAATTCTGTGAGTATTTTATCTGAACTTAGTACGTATGAGGAAATAAATGTTGTATCAACAGGCGGGACCCTTAGAAAAAGATCTCTTTCGCTTATAGGCCCTACAGCTAAAGATAATATTAAAAATTACTATGCCGATAAAGCAGTTATATCTTGTAAAGGGGCAGAGCTTGAAAAAGGTGTTATGGATACGAATGAACTAGAAGTAGAAATTAAAAAAGCTATGATTGGATGTGCTAAGGAGATTATATTAGCAGTAGACAGCACTAAAATGCAAAGAATTTCTATGTATAAACTCATGGAAGTAAGCAAAGTAGATTATATTGTTACAGATCGAGAACTACCCCAGGAGTGGAAAAACTTCTGTGAAAACAACAACATCAAACAGATTATATGTGATTAAATAGTAACCTTAAGTGTATGAATTTATTAAAAAAATTAGTGTAACCACTTTTTAGTAGATTTATACACTTTTTTATTGAAATTCTGTATTTTAATCAAAAAATCTATTGAATTCATAGGGTGATAGTGATAGAATAAAGTCAAACAAAGATAAAACAACACAAACTAACAAAAAACAAAAATCAGGGAGGTAACATATGTTTGTTAATGAATTTGAAATGAGAAAGTTAATGTGTGAGATTGGGAAACGTGTTTACAATAGAGGAATGGTAGCAGCTAATGACGGAAACTTTTCTTATAAGATTGGTCCTAACGAAATCCTCTGTACACCAACAGGTGTAAGTAAAGGCTTTATGACACCAAACATGATTTGTAAGATTGACATGAAAGGTAATGTGCTTCAGTCAGACGGTATTCATAAACCATCTTCAGAAATTAAAATGCATTTACGTGTTTATGAATGCAGAGAAGACGTTAACTCAGTAGTTCATGCACATCCAATGTATGCAACAGCTCATGCTATAGCAGGTATTCCACTGGACAAGCAGATTATGCCAGAAGCTACAATCTTCCTTGGCGAAGTACCTATCGCACCCTATGGTTTGCCATCAACTATGGAAATCCCTGATGCAATCGAACCATTCTTTGCAACACATGATGCAGTATTACTTGAAAGCCATGGTGCTTTATCATGGGGTATTGACCTTATGGCTGCATACTTTAAAATGGAAAGTTTAGAATTCTACGCAGAATTATCCTATAGAGCACAAATGTTAGGCGGCGCAAAAGAAATTCCAGCTCACGAAGTTAAACGTCTTCTTGATTTAAGAAAAGCGTTCAACGTACCAGGCAAACATCCTTGTATTGAAAGAGAAGGATTATGTACAAAACCAGAAGGTTCTTCATGTACACATGATGCAAACTGCAAAAATAGAGTATGCAGCTGTGAGAGTAAGGCACCAAAGGCCGCAGAAAGTTCATCACAAGCAGACCTTATTGCACGTATTACAGAAGAAGTATTAAAACAACTTAAAAAATAAGATTGGGGTGGGAGGCAGTGAGACGTTCTAAAAGAATGGAAATGCTAGATAGTCGCCCTGTTAATAAAGATGGCTTTATCAAGGAATGGCCAGAAAAAGGTTTTGTGGCTATGTTAAGTCCATATGATCCTTCTCCTTCTATCCTGATTAAAGATGGACAAGTTATTGAAATGGATGGAAAAAAAAGAGAAGACTTTGATTTTATGGACTACTTTATTGCAGATCATTATATAAATACAGATATTGCTGCTAAAAGCATGGAAATACCTACTTTAGATATTGCGAGAATGTTGGTGGATATTCATGTTTCAAGAGAAGAAATTGTAGAAATAGCAAAAGGCTTTACACCAGCAAAACTCACAAGAGTCATGAATCATTTAAATGTCGTTGAGATGATGATGGCAATGCAAAAAATGAGAGCAAGACGACATCCAGCAAATCAAGCACATATAACAAACGCTAAAGATAATCCAATCCTTATTGCGGCAGATGCTGCTGAGGGCGCACTACGAGGTTTTAGAGAAGAAGAAACTACGGTAGGTATAGCAAGATATGCACCTTTTACGGCAATCGGTCTTCTAGTAGGCTCACAGATAGGGGCAAGAGGCGTACTTACACAATGTGCTGTTGAAGAAGCTGTAGAACTTGAATTAGGTATGAGAGGTCTTACAACTTATGCAGAGACTATTTCGGTGTATGGCACAGAAAAGGTATTTATAGATGGTGATGATACGCCGTATTCCAAAACTTTTTTAGCTTCTGCTTACGCTTCAAGAGGGCTCAAAATGAGATACACTTCAGGGACAGGCTCTGAAGTCCTGATGGGAAATGCAGAAATGAAATCGATGCTTTATCTAGAGACAAGATGTCTTATGGTTACAAAAGGCGGCGGGGTACAAGGGATACAAAATGGCTCAGTAAGCTGCGTTGGGATTACGACTTCTGTACCATCAGGTGTAAGAGCAATCCTTGCGGAAAACTTAATAGCAGCCATACTTGATCTTGAAGTCGCATCCAGTAATGATCAGACATTCTCTCACTCAGATATTAGGAGAACAGCAAGAATGCTGATGCAGATGCTTCCAGGCACAGACTTTATTTTCTCAGGATACAGCGGTACACCAAATGCTGATAATATGTTTGCAGGATCAAACTTTGATGCAGAAGACTTTGATGACTATAATGTACTTCAAAGAGATCTTAAAGTAGATGGCGGGCTTAGACCTGTTAAAGAAGAAGACGTGATAAACGTTAGAAACAAGGCAGCAAGAGCTATGCAGGCAATCTTTAAAGAATTAGGTTTCCCGGAAGTTACTGATGCAGAAGTTGAAGCGATCACTTATGCACATTCAAGTGAAGATGTGATTGACAGAGATATTGTAAAAGATTTAGTCGCAATAGATGAAATGATGAAAAACAGCATTACAGGGATAGATATTATAAAAGCCCTTCATAAATCAGGTTTTGAAGATGTAGCCGGCAGTTTACTTGAAATGTTTAAGCAGCGTATGACAGGAGATTACCTCCATACATCAGCTATCTTAGACACTGATTTTAAGGTACAGAGTGCGATTAACTTTAAAAATGATTATAAAGGACCTGGGACAGGTTATGTCATGAGTAATGAACGCTGGGATGAGATAAAAGATATTCCCCATATTATCTCTCCAGAAGACTTATAGGAGGTGATGTTAATATGGATGAAAAGCTTATAGCTGATATTGTCAGACAAATACTTGCAAGTTCAGACTTGCAAAATACCCATAAAAACCTCAGCTCTTCAAGTTCTGGTTACCAAGATCCAAAAGAGGTAGGGATTGGAATAGGTGCAGCGTATGGGACTAAAATTCATTACACCATTAACGGCCTGCCGGTAGACCAAGTACTTAGAGAAATCATGGCAGGTATTGAAGAAGAGGGCATGACACCTAAAGTTTATAGAATTATGAGAACCTCGGATGTTTCCTTTATGGGGAATGATGTTGCAAAGCTTGTGGGATCAGGCATTGGGATAGGACTTCAGTCTAAAGGGACTGCGGTCATTCACCAAAAGGATCTTTATCCGCTGACTAATTTAGAACTGTTTCCTCAAGCACCCCTTTTAACTTTAGAAACCTATAGAAAAATAGGTAAAAATGCTGCGAAGTATGCTAAAGGGGAACAGGTAATGCCTATTCCGATACAAAATGACCCCATGTGCAGACCCAAATTTCAAGTTAAAGCTGCGCTCATGCATACGATAGAAACAGAACTGGTCGTAGACAGAGGTCAGCCAGAGCAAGTCACTATTAAAAGTTAAGGAGGTAAGAGCTATGGATTTATACCCATTAATAGAAAAATATCCTGAGCTGATAGCCAGTAAAACCGGCAAAAAACTAGAGGATGTAACCATAGAAAATATCATGAACGGCAGCATTGGCATTGATGATATTTCAATTTCAAAAAGTACTCTTATGCTCCAAGCAAAAGTAGCTCTTGAAGATGGCAAAACGCAGCTCGCAGAAAACTTTGTAAGAGCAGCAGAGCTTATAGCAGTTCCGGATGATGAAATACTGCAAATCTATAACAGCTTAAGACCTTATAGAGCAACAGAGACGGAACTTCAAAATATTGCAGATAAGCTTGAAGCTAAGTACGATGCCCCTATTTGTGCAAACTTTATAAGAGAAACGCTAGAGGTTCACAAAAAAAGAGATATACTTCGCAAAGAGTAGGTGAATACCTTTGAGAAAAAGAGTAGCAGGTATAGATATAGGGAATTCAACTACGGAGGTATGCATCGCTGAAATAGATCGCGCAGGAAATATTACGTTTAAAAGTAGCAGCAGCGTGACAACAACAGGTACAAAAGGCACATTAGAAAACATAAGAGGGATTAAAGAAGCTCTTAAAGTCGCATTAGATAAAATAGGGATGAAGCTTTCGGAAATAGATAGGATTTTTCTTAATGAAGCAGCTCCCGTTATAGGCGATACCGCGATGGAGACTATTACAGAAACGATTATTACAGATTCTACAATGATAGGACATGATCCAAGTACACCTAGCGGAGAAGGGGTAGGGATTGGTGAAACAATCCTTATAACAGACATTCAATCAGCAAGCCGGGATAAAGCTTATATTGTAATCGTGCCAAAAGAAATAAAGTATGAAGCTGCAGCAAAGCTCATGAATGACTCAGATAGATGTATTGCAGGTGCTATTGTTCAGAATGATGAAGCAGTTCTTATTCAAAACCGCATCAAAATCTTTATACCCATCGTGGATGAGGTGAAATATATTGAACGGATTCAGATAGGGATGCCGGCTGCAATAGAAGTAGCTGGAACTGGAAGGTCAGTACAAAGTTTATCTAATCCTTATAGCATAGCCAATATCTTTAAACTTACCCATGAAGAAACTAAGCGTATTATTCCGATTGCAAAGAGTTTAATAGGTAATCGCTCGGCAGTAGTTGTAAGAACCCCTCATGGAGAAGTCAAAGAAAAAGTATTGCCAGCAGGCAAACTGACATTTGTAGATGGAAACGGCAGCCAGCAGGAGATTAATATTGACCAAGGGGCAGCCAAGATTATGGAAGGTCTCACTGGTATGACGCAGATCGTTAATATCAAAGGAGATACAGGCAGTAATGTTGGCTATATGCTAGAACGCATGAGACATGATCTCATGATACTTTCAAAGAGTACGATGCAAAGTATAAGCATTAAGGATCTGCTGGCTGTAGATGTACTTGTTCCTATCAATGTAAAAGGCGCCCTTGCAGGAGAAGTCTCCCTAGAAAAGGCAGTTGCCATAGCGGCAATGGTTAAGACGGACAAGCTCCCCATGCAGGTTCTGGCTAAGGCTGTCTATGAGAACCTTGGGATCCCCGCAGAAGTAGCAGGCGTTGAAGCAGTTATGGCAAGTCTTGGAGCGCTTACAACAAGAGGCAGCACCTTACCCCTTGCTATACTAGATCTTGGTGGTGGTTCAACGGATGCAGCCATTGTTTTAGAAGATGGTAGTGTGCGAGCAGTTCATCTGGCAGGAGCCGGGAACTTCATTACAATGCTCATAGATGTACAGCTTGATCTTCACAATATGTCGCTTGCGGAAGATATTAAAAGATATCCGCTGGCTAAGGTTGAGAGTTTATTCCACATTAGATTAGAAACAGGAGAAGTAAAGTTCTTTAATGAACCGCTTAGTCCAAAAGTATTTGGAAAAGTAGTTGTCTGTAAAGAAAATGAACTTATCCCGATTGAGACAAAGCATAATCTTGAAAAAATAGCGCTTACAAGGAAAACAGCCAAGAAAGAAGTATTTGTGCAAAACGCTCTAAGAGCACTAGGGCAAGTTGCAGTAGCTCATGATATAAGAAGTATTTCAAATGTTGTTTTAGTAGGAGGCAGTGCCCTTGATTTTGAAATACCTCATATGATTCTTGAAGCCTTTTCTTATTATAATATCGTAGTAGGAAAAGGAGAGATTAGAGGAACAGAAGGACCAAGAAATGCAGTGGCAACAGGACTTGTGCTTTCAAAGGTGGGAAAAGTATGGTAAGGCCGGAGATTATTATAAAAACCTATAATCCAGACACCAAAGCCTTAAAAGAAATGCTGGCAGGTATAGAAGAAGAAGGTGTGCTTTATAAGGTGATTCATGAACAAATGCCTAAGGATCAAATGACACTTGGGTATATAGCATCTCAGATGTCACAGCTTGAAGTAGGTATAGGCATTCAGGCAGACCATGCAGCACTTTATGTCAAAAAGATAAAAGATGCCCCCTTATTTCACACAACAGCTAAGCACAGAAAACTTGGTCAAAATGCAGCAAGGTATGTAAAAGGCAATCCACTTATTGAGATATAAGGAGGAGAGGAATGAAAATATATACCCAAACAGGTGATGATGGTACAACAGGACTTTATAGCGGAGAACGGGTACCTAAAACACATCCTAAAATAGAAGCTGTAGGCACACTAGATGAACTAACCAGTCATTTAGGCGGTATAAAAAGTATCATTCAAAAAGGGCCTATAGTTGATGAATTAGAAAAGATCCAAAAATCACTTATACTTTTAATGAGTGAAGTAGCATCAAGCGGTAAGGGAGAATGGCAGAACAAACAAGGAGACATACGATTTTTAGAAAATTGTATTGATCATTATGAACAACAGGCTGGTTCATTTACAAAGTTTATTCTTCCAGGAGATAACCCCCTATCATCTCAAGTAGATATCGCACGGACTGTTGCAAGAAGAGCAGAAAGAGCGGTAGCCAGATGCCAAGATGCACAAACAGAAGTAAGAAAGTATATTAATAGATTATCGGACTACTTATATGTAGCAGCCAGATATATAGATAAGGTGTTTAGAGAAACAATGAAAACAAATATTCAGCAAATGCACACAGAGTTAAATTTAGAGCAAGCTAATTTTCTTATTGAAAAAGTTAAAGAATATGCAGCATACAAAGGCATTCAAGTGGTTGTGGCGGTTGTTTCAAAAGAAGGCAGTCCAATAAGCGTTCAAGTGATGGATAACTCGTTTGTAATAAGCTATGAACTGGCTATTAAAAAAGCATTTACGGCTTCTGCTTTAAAAATGCCGACCCACGAACTTGCACGACTTACAGCTAAGGGTGCACAGTTTGAAGGATTAGAAAATATGCTGGATGCAAAAATTGTAACCCTTGGAGGTGGCTGTCCCATTAAAGTAGGTGGGATCGTTATAGGCGCTATAGGTGTAAGCGGCGGATCGGCCGAAGATGATATAGAGTTTGCGAGATATGGCGCTCAGTGTATAGAAGGAGAGTGAAAAAATGAACGAAATAGAATTAAAACAAGTTGTTGAAGAGGTTGTACGTAAACTTGGGGTACCTTCAGCAACAGCACCAAAGACAGCACCAACAATTGGACTTGGTCAAGGTGTATTTGAAAGCATGGATGAAGCAATAACAGCTGCAAAAGCGGCTCAAGAAGACCTTCACATGATGCCTCTAGAGTTTAGAGAAAAAATTATTGCACGTATTAGAGAAAAAATTATGGCAAATAAAGAGACGCTTGCCAAGATGGCAGTTCATGAAACAGGTATGGGTAAGATCGGACATAAAATACTTAAACATGAACTTACAGCAAAGAAAACACCAGGAACAGAATGTATTAAAACAAGAGCGTGGAGTGGTGATCAAGGACTTACGGTTATAGAGAGTGGTCCCTTTGGTGTAGTAGGTGCTATTACGCCGTCAACTAATCCATCAGAAACTGTCTTTTGTAATGCGATTGGGATGATTGCTGCTGGTAATACAGTTGTATTTAACTCACATCCAAATGCTGCCAGGACATCAAATTTTGCAGTACAGCTTGTAAATGAAGCGGCTGTAGAAGTCGGTGGATTTGAAAATCTTGCAACCTCAGTACTAAAGCCTACAGTTGAGTCAGGGAATACATTATTTAAACATCCAGATATTCAACTTTTAGTAGCTACTGGAGGACCAGGTGTCGTAAAAGCCATTCTTCAAAGCGGCAAAAGGGGTATCGCAGCAGGCGCTGGTAATCCACCAGTGCTGGTAGATGAAACAGCAAATATTAAAAAAGCAGCAGCAGATATTATTAATGGGGCAACTTTTGATAACAACCTGCCTTGTATCGCAGAAAAAGAAGTGATTGTCGTAAATGAAGTGGCTGATGAACTTATTCACTATATGACATCAGAAAATGATTGTTATATGCTAAAAGGTGAACAAATTGAGAAGCTCGCACAGACCATTCTAGTAGAAAAAAATGGCCACTATATTGTAAATCGTGACTATGTAGGAAGAGATGCCCATGTGATCTTAAAAGGTATCGGAATAGAAGCACCAGAGAGCATCAGATGTATTATCTTTGAAGCCTCTAAAGAGCATATCTTAGTTGTAGAAGAACTTATGATGCCGGTGCTTGGTATTGTTAGAGTAGCAAATGTAGATGAAGGGATTGCGGTTGCCAAAGTGCTTGAAGGTGGTAACAGACATTCGGCACACATGCATTCATCCAATGTTTATAACCTAACCAAGTATGGCAGAGCACTTGATACAGCTATATTTGTAAAAAATGCACCGTCTTATGCTGGGATTGGATTTGGCGGTGAAGGTTTTGCAACCTTTACAATAGCAAGTAAAACAGGTGAGGGGTTAACGAATGCAGCATCCTTTACCAAATCAAGAAGATGCGTTATGGCAGACGCGCTTTATATCAGATAGGGAGGAAATCAAGTGGAGTCTTATAATATAGGAAATATTGAAGATATTGTTGCTCAAGTTATTAAGAATTTACAAGGTGAGGGAATTGGCGCTGGTACAGCATCAAATGCAGCAGTTCCTCAAAAAGGAAGAACAGCTTATCTAGTAGAAAAACAAAAAATAGAAGTTAAAACTTATGATCTTCCTGAGATCAGTGATGATGAAGTCCTTGTAAAAGTTGAGGGCTGTGGTGTATGCGGGACTGACGTTCATGAATACAAAAATGACCCATTTGGACTTATACCAGTAGTACTTGGTCATGAAGGAACAGGAGAAATCGTTAAAATAGGTAAAAATGTTAAAGTAGATATGGTGGGCAAGGCACTTAAAGTAGGTGACAAAGTTGTAACTTCTGTTACACTTACAGGAGACGATGAATATACAACTTTACAACCAGAAAAAGCAAACTTAAGTGATAACATGGCTGTATATGGACTGCTTCCAGATGACAATTACAAATTTAATGGATGGTTTGGTGAATACATCGTTCTTAGAAAAGGGTCCTCAATCTTTAATGTAAGCGACCTTTCACTTGATGATCGGATATTAGTTGAACCTTTTGCAGTAGCTATGCATGCTGTAGAACGTGCTAAAACAACTAACCTTATAAGTTTTGGAAGCCGTGTGCTTGTTCAGGGCTGCGGACCAATTGGGCTTACTGTTATTGCTGTACTACGTACAATGGGTACACAAAATATCATTGCTGTAGATGGTGATGCAAAAAGATTACAGCTTGCAAAAGAAATTGGAGCAGATCTTACTGTAAACTTTAAAGATTTTGGAAGCTTTGATGAGATGTTAGCTTTTGTAAAAAAAGAGACAAAAGGCGGAGTTGATTTTGCATTCCAATGTACTGGCGTACCATCAGCAGCTTCAAATATCTATAAATTTATTAAACGGGGCGGCGGACTTTGTGAACTAGGATTCTTCGTTGATAACGGGAATGCTACCATTAATCCTCACTTTGACTTATGCCAAAAAGAAATTACACTGGTAGGTTCTTGGGTTTATACCTTTAGAGACTATGTGAATACTTTAGAGTTCTTAAAACGTGCTAAAGGTATCGGGCTTCCAATTCAGAAATTAATTACCCATAGATTTGGTCTTGATGAACTTAATGAGGCAATGGTAGTTAATATGAAGCAAGAAGGTATCAAAATAGCCTACATCAATAAATAATAGAGGTGCCATATGGGAAAAGCAGTAGGACTATTAGAAGTATATGGACTGGCAACAGCCTTGCATGCTGCTGATGTAGCATGTAAGGCCGCTAATGTAACCATAGAAGCAATTGATAAAAATAAACCAGCAGGTGGAGATGCACTTCCCGTACCCCTCTTAATTATGTTAAAATTCAGAGGAAGTGTATCCGATGTAACAGCTGCTGTTGAAGCTGGCAAAAGGGCTGCAAATGAGGTCGCAGGATATGTTGCTGATAAAGTAATTCCAAGTCCTGATGAAGACTTAGAAAAGCTCTTAAGATTAAACTGTTTATAAAAAATAAAAATAAAACACACACTATAGGAGGAATTTAAAATGAAACAAGAAGCATTAGGTATGATCGAAACTAGAGGTTTAGTAGCAGCAATAGAAGCAGCAGATGCAATGGTAAAAGCAGCAGATGTAACACTTGTAGGAACAGAAAAAATCGGTTCAGGTCTTATTACTGTAATGGTAAGAGGAGATGTTGGGGCAGTTAAAGCAGCTACAGAAGTTGGCGCGAGCGCAGCATCAAGACTTGGAGATTTAGTTGCAGTACATGTTATTCCAAGACCTCATAGTGATGTAGATAAGATTTTACCAGCAGCAAAATAATTGCAAACTATCAGAAAGAGTGATTACATGAGAGCTATTGGAATACTGGAAGTTGATGCAAATGTAGCAGCAATACTAGCTTTAGATGCAATGTTAAAGGCAGCTGATGTAAGTCTTGTTACAACCGAAAGAGCACTTGGCGGAAGACTCGTATCCATGATTATACAAGGGTCTATATCAGATGTAAAAGAAGCTATTGAGCATGGTAAAATAGCAGCAGCAAAACTAGGTAAAGTAGCAGCAGCTATTACGATCAATAGCCCGCACGAAGAAGTACAAAAACTTGTGCTGCATAGTGCAAGAAAATTAAACAAGTAGGTGATAGCTAGTGGCTGAAAGTAGAGTAAGAAACACATCCAGCACTAAAAAGGCACAAACAGCTAGTAAAACTGAATTAGCGCATAAAGAAGGGCAACTTGATCAAATAGAGCAAGCTGCTAAGACAGAGCAAGTACCTAAAACGGAAAAAATAGTAGTTGAGCATACACCCCAAAAAACAGTGGTTAGAGAGGAGAAAAAAATAATGAATAATCAAGCATTAGGAATGATCGAAACAAGAGGTTTAGTAGCTGTAACAGAGGCGGCAGATGCAATGCTTAAAGCTGCAAATGTAGAACTTGTAGGTTCAGAAAAAATCGGTTCAGGGCTTGTAACAGTTATGGTAAGAGGAGATGTTGGTGCAGTTAAGGCAGCAGTAGAAGCAGGGGCTGCAGTTGCATCAAGACTTGGTGAAGTTATTGCAACACATGTTATTCCAAGACCACATGCAGATATCGAAAAAATACTACCAAAATTCTAATTAAGAGGTGAAAGCCTTGAATACAAATGAGCAGGCATTACAACAACTGATTATGGAAGCCGTACAAAAAGAATTAAATAGGAGTGGTGCTAGAAGCGCTGCTCCTGTACAAGAGACCAAACATGTTGTGCCAGTAGGCGTATCCGCCAGACACTTGCATGTGACCCAGGAACATCTTGAAGTCTTATTTGGAGAAGGGGCAACACTTCATCCTAAAAAAGAACTTATGGGTGGACAATATGCAGCAAATGAATGTGTAACGCTAGTTGGGATCAATCTTAGAGTTATAGAGAATGTGCGTATATTAGGGCCAGTAAGAAAAGAAACACAAGTAGAACTTGCAAAAACAGATGCTATTAGACTTGGCATTAACCCACCAATACGTGAGTCTGGCAATATAGCAAAATCTGCTCCTATTACAATAGTAGGACCTAAAGGGGCCCTTTATCTGAGTGAAGGCTGTATTATTGCAAAAAGACATATTCATATGAGTGATAAAGATGCAGCCGTTTTTGGACTTCAAGATAATGAAGTGGTTGCTGTAGAAATAGGTGAAGAAAGAAAAGGACGCTTTGAAAATGTTCAAGTAAGAGTCCATCCAAGTTTTACACTGGAAATGCATATCGATACAGATGAAGCCAATGCACTGGGCGTAAAATGTTCTCAAGGCGCAACGATAATAAAGAATTAAATAAAGGGGATGCAAGACATATGACAATCGCAAAGGTAATAGGAAGTATTATTTCTACACGTAAGCATCCGGCACTTATTGGCAACAAATTTCTTATGGTTGAGACACTGGCATGTATGGATGCCGGGAAAGAAAGATTTATAGCCATAGATACTGTTGGCGCAGGGATTGGAGAAATGGTACTAATAACAAGAGGAAGCAGTGCAAGATGCAGCATTGACAATATAAATGCACCAATAGATGCAGCAATAGTAGGCATCGTAGATGATGAGAATCATATTGGTGAGTAGCAGACAAGAGAAGAGGTGAGATTACGTGACATATGAGACGATGAGGGCGCAAATTTTTGAAGCAGGCATAATAGGAGCGGGTGGAGCTGGTTTTCCAACCCATATTAAACTAGCTAAGGGCATGGCGTATTTGATCATAAATGGGGCTGAGTGTGAACCGCTTATGTATACAGATTATGAAATCATGATGCAGTTTAGTGAAGAGCTTGTAACTATTATTAGAGATATGCTAAATGCTTTAGGACTCAAAAAAGCAATATGGGGAATCAAATCAAAACATAAAGCACTTATTGCTCAGTTAAACACAATCACTTCTTTAGATGATGCTATTGAAATCTGCCCACTGCCTAATATTTATCCGGCAGGTGATGAACTTACTCTCATTTATAAATGTGCAAATATTATTATTCCTAAAGGGCAGCTTCCGAGCCAGAAGAAGGTTATCGCACTTAATGTAGAGACCCTGTATAATATTTATAAGTGTATTTATGAGAAGCAGCCTGTAACTGATAAATATATTACGGTAACAGGAGCAGTTGAGGAGCCCAAAGTAATCAAAGCGGCTATAGGTACGACCTTTGAAGAAATCATCAAACACGTTACAGTAACTATCCCTGAATATGATATTTTACTCGGGGGGCCGATGATGGGAAGTTTTGTATCAGCAGATATCAAAGTTACCAAAACTACAAAAGCTATTATCTTATTACCTAAAGATACAGTGCTTTATCATAAGAAAAAAGCTATAGGTATAGGCAGCATCAAAAGAGTTATGTCCGCTTGTTCACAGTGTCAGATGTGTACAGACCTATGTCCAAGAAATAGATTAGGTCATAAGGTAGAACCCCATAAACTTATGAATGCTTTTGCAAATGGTTTAGTTCAAAACTCAGATAAGCTGCATACAGCACTGGGGTGCTGCGGCTGTAATACATGTTCTTACTATGCTTGCCATCATGATTTAAGTCCAGCAGAGCTTATGATGATGGTTAAAAGAGAACTTATGAAAGAAGGCATCAAGCCTAGTGGTGAGGAATATCCAAGGCCAAGCCATAATGTAACAGCTGAGATACCTT
Source organism: Cellulosilyticum sp. I15G10I2 (assembly GCF_900095725.1). Classification (NCBI taxonomy): domain Bacteria; kingdom Bacillati; phylum Bacillota; class Clostridia; order Lachnospirales; family Cellulosilyticaceae; genus Cellulosilyticum; species Cellulosilyticum sp. I15G10I2. The sequence continues at coordinate 227,936 of NZ_FMMP01000028.1, read as the reverse complement.
CAAGCAGGTTGCTTGATAAACTAGGACTAAAGCAGTATGATAAACCAGCTATGTTTAAGGCCCAGAAAATAATACCTAGGATTGTATATATGCCTATCGCAGCGCACATAGGAAAACCAGCATCCCCGATTGTTAATGTAGGTGACTATGTACGTACAGCACAAAAAATTGCGAGTGGAGATCTAACGGGTATAAGTGCGAATATACATAGCAGCATTAATGGTGTAGTAAAAAAGATAACACAAACTGAAATCATTATAGAGGGGAGATAATTAAAGTGGATGAAATGAAATCTTTGGGCGTAGCAGAGTATAGATCAGTTGCATTAGGCATAAAAGCGGCAGATACTATGTTAAAAGCAGCAGATATTAAGCTGGTTATGTCACAGGTTGTATGCCCTGGTAAATATATTATTTTATTCAGCGGTAAATTATCCTCTGTAAAAGCAGCTTTAGAAGCAGCTGTAGTATCTCCTTTTGATACGGTACTCGTTGATACTTATTTACTAGGAAACCCAGATCCAACCTTGTTTGCCGCTATTTACGGCGTAACTGAAAAAGGAAAGGCCGAAGCCATTGGGATTATAGAAAGTTACTCAGTAGCATCTATAGTAGGCATTGCAGATGAAGTTGTGAAAACGAGTCCTGTTAAACTGATAGAAATAAGACTCGCCAGAGGCATGACTGGAAAATCGTTTGCCATATTCAGCGGGGAGTTATCAGCCGTAGAAGCATCGATGGAGCGGGCAAAAAATACATTGCTGGAAAATGCTATGTACATTCAAAGTGCTGTCATTGCAAACCCTGATCCGCAAATATGGGATAACTTATAATTTCTAAAATACCTGCACTCCAAAAATAAGAGAAGTATCTTTTGTTTGAGACAGGTATTTTTTTGTACAATTTAAGCAGAAATATTATAAAAATTATATAGTAAAGGAGCCTATTATGAGTAAAAAAGCATATATTGCCATAGATCTAGGTGCGTCTAGCGGAAGATTAATTTTAGGAAGTATGGAAGAAAATCAATTAAAGTTAGAAGAAATACATCGCTTTCCAAATGAACCAGTTTACTTAGGTGATACATTTTATTGGGATTTTATGAGGATTTTTCATGAGATAAAACAGGGCCTTAAAAAAGCTGCAAAACTTTCAGATATAGAGATTACCTCCATCGGCATTGATACATGGGGCGTAGATGGTGCATGGCTTGATAAAAAAGGCAAGCTGCTTACCAATCCGGTACATTATAGAGATCATAGAACCAGTGAGATTATGGAGGACTTCTATTCTAAAATAACAGACAGTAAGCTCTATGATATCACAGGTATTCAGAAGATGAGTTTTAATACAGTTTATCAGCTTTATCATGACTTTAAAACCAGTGAAACTGTAAGAACATTGGGTGATAAGTGGTTGTTTATGCCAGACCTTATTGCATACTTTTTAACGGGCGCTACATTTAATGAATACACCATTGCATCAACAGGAGCACTTTTAGATGCTGCAGGGAGAGAATACTCAAAAGAGTTATTTGAAGCCTTAGAAATGCCAATCGATAAGATGCAGAAGCTTGTTATGCCAGGGACTGTTGTAGGAACTTTAACTGATCTTATCAAAAAAGAAACAGGGCTTGGGGATGTTAAAGTTGTTGCAGTAGGCAGTCATGATACGGCATCGGCTGTAGCAGGATCACCATTAGAATCAGAAAATGAAGTTTATCTTTGTTGCGGGACATGGTGTTTAATGGGAATGGAGCTTAGAGAGCCTATTTTGAATGCAAAGTCAAAAGAATTCAATATCACCAATGAAGGCGGCGTAGAGGGAACGATTCGCTACCTTAAAAATATTAATGGCTTATGGTTCTTGCAGCAGCTTCGTAAAGTGTGGAACGAACGTGGTTTAAATCTTTCTTTCCCAGATATTATTGCAGCTGTTAAGAACTCAAATAGTGAATATGCAGTCGATGCAAAAGATGAAAGATTTATGGCACCGCTGGATATGGAAAAAGAAATTATAGCTTATTGTAAAGAGACTTATGGTGTTACCTTAAGCGAAGTAGGCGATATTGCTAAAGCAGCTTATAATGGACTTGGTATCCTCTATAAAGAAGTTTTAGAAGCCTTTGAAGAGCTTACTGGCAAAAATATTAATGTTATCAGAATGGTTGGCGGAGGCATACAAGATCAATATTTATGCCAAAAAGTTGCGGATATTACAGGCAAGAAAGTAGTTGCAGGACCTATTGAGGCATCTTGTATTGGAAATATGCTGATGCAAATGAAAGCTTTAGGCGATATTAGTTCTCTTGAAGAAGGTAGAAAAATTGTTAAAGATTCTTTTGAGCAAAAGGAATACAGACAATAAAAGACATTGTCCACAATAAAAGACATTGTCTACAATAAAGGGTAAAGAGAATGTTGTAAATGGTAGATAACAATTACTTTTTACAACATTCTTTTTATCCTTTTCAAAACAGTAGAAGGTAAGGAGCTAAGACATAATGTTTAGAAAAAAATCTATTTTTATCAGCAAACAAGTATATTCTTATTCTATTGTTTTTGCCATGATGGTTTTGATTTTTTTTATTGCATTTTATAATTATATCATTATAACAAGTGAAAAGATCTCAACTTTAAGTCAACAGGAACTTGCGGATAAGACCATTAAACAGGTTGAGTATTATTTAAATGATATGGATAATATAGCTTATCAAGTCATGACAAATTCTCAGCTTGTAAGTGTTTTTAATAGATTACAGCAAGATAAGACCCTAGAAAATCATTTTGAGAGCAACTTGCTTTTAGATATTGATATGAGAAGTATTTTAACTACCATAAATGGCCCGCATAAATTGATGTGGAGAATAAGTGTCTACAATCAATACTATGACTATATAAGTTCAGGTGCTATAGCAGATCAAGAAAGCATCCAAAGATTTTTGATGGAGCAAGCTACAGAAGAAGAAATGACAGCACTTAAAGCTAAACGTGATAAGCCAATTATCTTATCTCCGCAGCCAGATAGATGGTCAGACAATTACAGTTCGAAGTATGTCACAATAAGACGACCGCTTATGAATATTTATTCACAAGAAGTTTTTGGCATAGTAGAGATTCAGCAAGATATTAAAACATTGGTTGAAAGTATTGAATTTGACGTTATGGAATCTATAGATATAACAATTATAGATGACGATGGGAGAATGGTTTTTGATACATCAGATCAAAGTGAAAAAAGAAGTTCCTTAAATAAAGTTTCAAAAACATCTGAAAGATATGGATGGACGGTTATTCTTTCGCAAAGTAAGTATGCGATGATAGCTCCGTATAAATTACTTATTGTAACAGTTCTGGTTGGAAGTATAGCCATTACGCTACTTATGATACTAGCCATTGTCATTATTGCTAAAAACCTAAGCAAACCTATTATTTTATTAAAGGATACAGTAAGCCAGCTAAGCATTCAAAATATATCTGAGGAGTATCAAAGTGATAATAACATTGATGAAGTAAGAGAACTCAATATTGCTTTTTCATCTATGTTAAACAGGTTAAGCGAATCAATAGCGCTTGAAAAGAAGGCATGGCTTTTAGCACTGCAAGCTCAGATGAATCCGCATTTTTTATATAATAGTTTATCTATTATTAGTGCATCAGCAGTTGAACAAGGGAATGATAATGTAGTAATGATGTGTCATGAACTTTCTTCTATGCTTCGTTATATTGCCTCATATAAAGAAATAACTGTAACCCTAAAAGATGAAATTCAAAATGTAACAAGCTATCTTCAGCTTATGAAATGGCGCTATGAAGATTATTTCATTTATGAAATAGAAGTGCAGGAAGAAATACTTGCTATGCCTATGCCTAAACTTATCTTACAGCCTCTTGCAGAAAATTGTTTTGCCCATGCATTTGTATCTGTAGAGCCTCCCTATTTTGTAAAAATAACTGCCGGTATCGAAGAGAATAGTTGGTATATTAAAGTATGTGATAATGGATGTGGTCTTAAAGAAGAGGAAATACAGCAAATAATAGATAAAATAGAGGATTACTGGAAAGGCAGCAGGGATAAGTATTCACAGATGAAGATCGGAGGATTAGGTCTTGTTAATACACTGATTAGAATGAAATTAAACACAGGTAAGGAAATAATGTATTCTATTGAAAATAATAAGCCTCAAGGCTTAATTATTACAATGCGGGGGGATATTTAATGATTCGTGTGATGATAGTTGAAGATGAGCCACCAATTATGCGTGTGATTACTAAATTTATTGAGGCTTTCAGTGATGAATTTCAGGTGGTAGGCACAGCTATAAATGGTAAAAAGGCAATAGAGTTACTAGAAACAGAAGAAATAGATGTAGTCTTTACAGATATTAAAATGCCGGTTATGGATGGACTTGAACTTACAGAGCGCATTAGAGTACAGAAACCTGAGACTATAGTTGTCATTATCAGTGGCTTTCAGGATTTTGAATATGCCAGAAAAGCTCTTCAATTCCAAGTTTATGATTATCTTCTAAAGCCCATTGCGCCGGATGCCATCAATACAGTACTCAGTAAAATAGAAAAGGAAGTATTCATAAGAGATAAACAAAAACAAAGACAAAAAATTATGAGTCTTATTAATGAAAAGCATGTAGAAGAAAAAGACATAATAGAGCAGACGGGTTATGCTGTTTTTTTAATCTGTGTAGGCGCCTTTCCTCTTATCCCAAATGATTCGATGCTGCCAGCTAAAAGTGTTTGGGACCAAATGGACATGGAGAAGCGGTTAGCTTCTATACTTTTAGAAGAAGAAAACAGCATGTTTTTTAATGGTAAGACAGCAGCAGAGATGGTGGTTGTCTTTGAAGTGAAAGATAAAAAGCGTATTGTTGAAGCAGCAGATCAGTTGGCATGTGCCTTTAAAACAGATAGTTATTTGCCGATGACATTGGCTGCTACTCAGAATATTGTCAAACTTAATGACATCGGACAAGTTTTAGAGGCGCTGCGCGCAAGACTTTATATTAGCATTAAACTTTTTACTTCACAAACAATATGGCTTAATGTGAAGGAAGAGCAAGAGCATGTAAATTTAGATACACAACTTATTGCTGAAACTATTCGCTCGGCGGCGCAACTTGGTGGTGAACAGCTTAGAAACTGTATCTTAACAACACTTGTCAAATTTTCCGAAGTAAACTTGACACAACTTCAGATAGTAGCCTTTTTTTATGATACCATCAGTAGTCTGTACTTTAAACAAGATCAAGCAGGTAAAGATACATCCTCACTTAAGATGGACTTAGATACTGCCATTTCAAACACTGTAGATAATAAATCACTGGCCAAAGATATTGCCTTTATTATACTCGGCACCAATGAGCAAGATACGGCGTTCAATGATAAGAATAATATTCCTGATATTGCACAAAAGATAGAAGAATATTTGCAGCTTAATTACAAGCAATCTATTACAACGAATATGCTCTCTAAAAAATTTGGCTTTGTGCCTTCTTATATTAGTAAATTGTTTCGTGCGTATAAAGGTATGTCACCTTCTGAGTACTTGACTTATTATAGAATTGAAAAGTCAAAGCAGATTATGCTTAATCAGCCGGATATTCTTTGCAAGGAAGTAGCTACAATGGTAGGGTTTAGTGATCAATATCACTTCTCAAAAACTTTTAAAAAACAGGCAGGTATGTGGCCCACTGAATATGTTATTAAAAAATAATATTGTTGTCAGAATGTTATCAACTCACGCCTTGTTAATTGCATTAATAAGGCGTGAGTTTACTTTTTTACATGCCCAGTTTAATAATATGCATTTATCTTAAATGTACATTTTGGTAGTATTTAATTAAAGAAGACAAGTAAAATTTAAATATATATATATGTACTTGAATAACACACCCGTTAAGAAAGGATGAGTGGTGAATGTGTCGGAATTTATTTTAGAGCTAAAAGGCATAACAAAGATATTCCCTGGAGTAAAAGCACTGAATCAAGTGAATTTTAATCTTAAAAAAGGTGAAATACATGCCCTAATGGGAGAAAATGGAGCTGGAAAATCAACTTTTATTAAAGTTATTACAGGCGTACATGCTCCAAATGAAGGAGAAATGTATTATGAGGGCCAACGTGTAAATTTTAAGAATACAAGAGATTCACAAAAACTTGGCATTGCAGCTATATATCAGCATGTTACAAATTACCCAGATCTTAGTGTAACAGAAAATATCTTTATAGGACATGAAAAAGTCTCACCTAAAACAAAACGTATTTTATGGAATGATATGCATAAAAAGGCAAAGGAACTCTTAGATAGTGTCGGTGCCAATATAGATCCTAAGGTACAAATGGGCACACTGAGTGTGGCAGAACAACAAATTGTTGAGATTGCTAAAGCACTGTCTATGGATGCTAAGGTCATTATTATGGATGAGCCAACAGCAGCACTTACTAAGACAGAAAGTGAGCAGTTATATAAAATAGCAGAGCAATTAAGAGACAGTGGCGTATCTATTATTCTTATCTCTCATAGGTTTGAAGACATGTATAGACTTGCAACAAGAGTAACTGTACTTAGAGATGCTCAGTACATAGGTTGTTGGGGTGTTAATGAAATCACTAATGAAAAACTTATTTATGCTATGGTAGGCCGTGAAATGACACAGCTTTTCCCACCTAAACAAAATGAAATCGGCAAAGAAGTCTTAAAGGTAGAAGGACTTAGTCAAACAGGTTACTTTGCAGATATATCTTTTAGCGTAAGACAAGGGGAAATATTAGCCCTTACAGGACTTGTTGGAGCGGGAAGAACAGAAGTTTGCGAAAGTATATTTGGTATTACAACACCTGATAGGGGTAAAATTTATTTTGAAGGTAAAGAAATAACGATTAAAGAGCCACTTGATGCAATGCATATGGGGATAGGTTATCTTCCGGAAGATAGACAAAAGCAAGGTCTTGTACTACAGTGGGGAATTGGTCAAAATATTACGCTTTCAACCCTTGCAAATATTTCTAAGGGCGGCTGGTTAAATGAAAAGAAAGAAGCTGAAGTTGCTAAGACACTGGCAGAAAAGGTAACTGTTAAAGCAGTCAGTATATTTGACACGGCAGATTCTTTATCAGGGGGCAATCAGCAAAAGGTAGTTGTTGCAAAACTGCTGGCATCTGACCTTAAGGTAATTATATTAGATGAACCCACAAAAGGTGTAGATGTAGGTGCGAAATACGCCATCTATGAAATTATGAGAGAACTTGCAAAGCAAAATTATGCGATTATCATGGTTTCATCAGAGATGCCTGAGGTATTAGGAATGAGTGACCGTATAGCGGTTATGAGAGATGGCAGAATAACAGCTACACTTGATGCAAGCGGTATTAGTCAAGAAAAAATACTAGAATTTGCGATGTTAGAGAAAAAGTAAGGAGGAGAGAGGATGCGCAATATCACTAAATTCAGAGAAGCGGGATTACTAGGTTTTATAGTTTTACTTTGCATTTTTATACAGTTTAAGAATCCCAGTTTTTTAAGTTTTGAAAATATCAATGACCTCCTTACCAATACAGCAATACTTAGTATATTAGCAGTTGGTATGATGATGGTTCTTTTAACAAGCGGAATTGATTTATCTATTGGATCAACGCTTGCATTATCAGGGATGAGTGCAGCACTTTTTGTAAGCAGTAATCCTGATGCATCACCTATTGTTGCAATTCTTATAGGGATTGCTGTAGGAACAGTTTGTGGTGCTATTGTTGGATTTTTAGTATCCATACTGGGTGTGTTTCCGATTATTGCTTCGCTGGGTATGCTTAATGTCTTTAGAGGTTTAACTTTTATGATAAGCGGAGGCAAATGGGTAAGTGCCCATCAGATGTCTGCAAGTTTTAAAGGGATAGCAACCAGTTCAATTGTTGGCATTAATACGCTTATTTTTATAGCAATTGTTATTTATATTATCTTTTATTATTTTATTAACTATACAAGAACAGGAAGACAAATTTATGCTGTTGGAAGTAATGTTGCTTCAGCAAAAATAAGTGGTATTAATACAAAGAAAATCTTATGGCTTGTTTATACACTCATGGGTGCCTTGGCAGGACTTGCCGGTGTTTTATGGGTATCTAAGTTTGCATCTGCACAAGGCGATACAGCTACAGGCTATGAACTTAATGTTATTGCAGCTTGTGTACTTGGAGGCGTAAGCGTAGCGGGGGGATATGGAAAAGTATCAGGCCTTTTGGTAGGAACCTTATTATTTGGTATTTTAAATAATGCCTTGCCACTTATTAATGTATCACCGTTTTGGCAGAATGCCATACAAGGGGTTATCATTCTTGCAGCTATTCTTATGAACGCACTTGTAAAAAGACGTGCGACAAAAGAAAATCTCATGAGGAGGAAGATATAAGCTATGGAAAATAAAAGAATTATTGAAAACAAAAAACAATTCAATTTAAAGCAGTTTTTCTTCCAATGGGAATGGATGTTAGTTGCAGTCTTTATCATTATTAATATTATGAATACTAATCTATCTCCTTATTATTTAAGCTTTGATGGCATCATGGGAGCAACGATGACCTTTTTAGATAAAGCTTTTATGGTACTGCCAATGGTATTTATTATCATACTCGGAGATATTGATATTTCAATTGCTTCGACTACAGCATTAGTTTCTGTTATTATGGGCGTTGCCTACAATATGGGGGTTCCGATGCCTCTGGCTATTTTACTTGCACTTGCAATTGGCGCTGTATGCGGTTTTATAAATGGTATACTTATTGTTAAATTTAGAGAATTACCAGCTATGATTGTTACATTATCTACCATGACTATCTATAGAGGAATTGCTTATATTATTCTTGAAGATCAAGCAGCGGGTAAATTTCCTGAGTGGTATGCGTATTTAGGATGGGGGTATGTAGGAAAGATTCCTTTTATGCTTATAGCTTTCATTATATTTGCCGTGTTATTTGCGCTACTCCTTCATAAAACTACTTTTGGAAGAAGTGTTTATGGTATGGGAAACAATGAAACAGCATGTCGCTATTCGGGTATTAAAACGGATAAAATTAAAGTTATTGTCTTCACACTTATGGGACTTATGGCATCTGTAACAGCATTGTTCTTAGTTTCAAGAACAGGCAGTGCACGTCCTAATATAGCACTAGGTTATGAACTAGATGTTATTGCAATGGTTGTACTTGGAGGTATTAGTACCCTAGGTGGAAAAGGACGTATGCTAGGAGCAATTATTTCAGTTTTTATTATTGGACTTCTGCGTTATGGCCTAGGACTTATCAATGTACCGGCACAAGCACTGATGATTATTATAGGTGTTATATTAATTATTGCGGTTACAATTCCTAATATCAATTTAGAGAGCATAACAAAAAAGAAAGCAACAGTATAAGAACATATGTACAGACTTTATTCATGTTTTAAATGAGCTTAGTAAGCTCTTTTAAATAAGTTAAGAAGTAAAAAAAATAAAACGGGGGTAAAAAAGTATGAAAAAATTTAAAAAATTATTAGCACTTAGCCTAGGTACAGTTTTATTAGCATCAAGTTTAGCTGGATGTGGCAGCAAACCAGCTGAGTCAAAAGCTTCTACAGACACAAAAACAGAAGCAGCAGCACCAAAAGATGCGGCAAGCGGTGACGCAAAGAAATTTGTACTTATAGTTAAAAGCACTGGAAATCCATACAATGAAAAACAAGCAGAAGGGTTTAAAGCTGCTATAGAAGAAGCAGGTGCAGGCGAAGTTATCTTAAAAGCACCAGCAGAGCCAACAGCAGAAGCACAAATCCAAATGATAGAAGAAGCAATAGCACAAAAAGTAACTGTTATTGCACTTGCAGGAAATGATCCAGATGCACTGCAGCCAGTACTTAAAAAAGCTATGAATGCAGGCATTAAAGTAATGTCACTTGACTCAAGTGTTAATCCAGACAGCCGTATGGTACACGTTAACCAAGCAGATCCAGAACGTATCGGACGTGTTCAAGTTCAAGCGATTTCTGAAATGATTGGCGGAAAAGGTCAAATAGCAATTCTTAGTGCAACATCACAAGCAGCAAACCAAAACTTATGGATTGAATGGATGAAAAAAGAGCTTGAAGATGCAAAATATGCAGATATTGAACTTGTAAAAGTAGCTTATGGTGATGACCTTCGTGATAAGAGTACATCAGAAACAGAAGCATTACTTAAAGCTTATCCAGATCTTAAAGGGATTATCTCACCAACAACAGTTGGTATGGCAGCAGCAGGTAAAGTTTTAACAGATAAAGGTTTATCAGGCAAAGTAGCTTTAACAGGTCTTGGACTTCCAAGTGAAATGGCAGAATACATCACGAATGGTGTTTGCCCATGGATGTACTTATGGAACCCAATTGATGTAGGGTACTTAGCAGGTTATTCAGCTATGGCACTTGCTGATGGAGCAATAACAGGAGCTCAAGGTGATAAATTCACTTCAGGAAGACTTGGAGAAAAAGAAGTTATTACAGCTGGGGACGGAACAGAGATCATGCTTGGAGACCCATTCAAATTTGAACCAGCAAACATTGAAGAATGGAAGAGCGTATACTAGAATTTCAGCATAAACGTTAGTCTCAGTATGAGATTAATTATAAAGAAATGGCCTGTCTCTCTTGGAGGCGGGCTTTTCTTTAAAGTTGAGGAAGGATAATTATAGTATTCGACCTCGCTAGTCATTGTGAATTGAAGTATAATTAATTAAAGGCAAGTGTTATAATTTAATCGCTATAGGTTCGTATTATAACTTAGTAGGGCTTAGGGATTAGTAAAGAATAGATTATAAGGAGGAAGCATGATGGAAATGAGTAATAAATTTGCTTGGACGTGGAAGATTAAAGAAGAGTGCTTAGAAGAGTACGTAGAGATGCATTTAAATGCATGGCCAGAAATTTTAGAGGCACATTCAAAAGCAGGGATTAAAAACTATTCTATTTTTCAAAATGGTAACCAATTTTTCTATGTATTTGAATGTGATGATGTAAAGGCTGCTTTTGCATATATTGATAAAAGTGAAGCCTGCAATAGATGGAATGCCATTACTTCTAAAATGGTAGAAGGTTCTTTTGATTTTTCTGAGCCAAATCCAATCGTTCCAATGAGAGAAGTATTTTACTTAAAGTAATTGAATCAGTAAAAGTAATATCAAAGCAAAAGTGCCTTCTGGAAAAATCTAGACGGCACTTTTGTTTTAAGTGTTTTTGCAAAGGAGTATAGCATTATTCTAGGGGGTTTGCATTAAATTTTTTAAAAAGTATAATATAATTATAATCTAAAGAAACTGTTGAATAGAAGGTGAGAATTATGAGTGATACGAACAATAAGAAAACGAGTATAATCAAACAGATCCTTCCAATACTGTTTTTCATGCTGATTGGAGCGGTGTGCGGTAGTTTTATCGCTAAATATATGAGGACTATGGAATGGGCAGAAAAATCTATAGGTGAAATGCTTTTTTCAATGGGATTTCTTTTCAGTGGAGTGTATATAGCAATTTTTCTACAGATTATCATCCACGAAGCTGGGCATCTGCTTTTCGGACTTATGACAGGATATGGTTTCTCCTCTTTTCGTATTGGAAGCTTTATGTGGATCAAAGAAGGCACAACGATTAAATGTCGTAGATTATCCATTGCTGGAACGGGTGGGCAATGTCTGATGATTCCCCCAGAAATGAAGGAGGGAAAATACCCCTATGCTCTCTACAATTTGGGTGGTTCGTTTATCAACATTATATCCGCACTTCTATTTGCCGCACTTGCACTTATTGGGAAGAATGTTAGTATATTATCTACCTTGTTAATGATGCTCGCTGTAGTAGGATTTGCTTACGCTCTTATGAACGGTATTCCCATGCGGCTTGGAGCCGTGGATAATGACGGCTATAATGCTTTTTCACTTGGAAAAAATCGAGAGGCTTTACGTTCTTTTTGGATTCAACTAAAAGTTAACGAGCAGATAGCCGCTGGTGTCCGCCTAAAAGATATGCCGGAAGAATGGTTTGAAATCCCTTCGGAAGCATCTATGAAAAATAGCGTGACTGCAGTAATGGGTGTATTTGCCTGTAACCGTCTGATGGATCAGATGAAGTTTGAAGAAGCTGAACAAACTATGGAGAAACTTCTTCAAATGAACACTGGTATTGTGGGAATACATCGTCACTTAATGATGGTTGATCGTATCTATTGTGAACTGATTGGAGAAAACAGACAGGATAGACTTAATAATATGCTGGACAAGCAACAAAAAAAGTTTATGAAGGTAATGAAAAACTTTCCTTCTGTGTTGCGCACTGAATATGTTTATGCCCTGCTCGCAGAAAAAGATGAAGCCAAGGTTGCTAAAATCAAAGAAAGCTTTGAAAAAATCACTAAGAAATATCCCCATCCCAGCGAGATTGTTGCAGAGCGTGAGCTGATGGCATACGCAGACGATTCAGGCGACTTATAATAAGTAGACTGTAAATCTTATATTTAAGGTTTTGCAGTTTACTTATTTTTTATGAAATTATCAGAAAAAAATGTTATAATATAAAATATATAGAAAAATATCTGAAATAACTATGAAAAGGGCAGGAGGAGGTATTATATAAAAGGTCGTAAAGATAGATACACACTTTTATCAGAACTTGCCTTAAATCAATTGAGAAAATATTTGAAAAAGCTTGTTCTCTAGCTAAGATTCGTAATAAAGTGTCTGTTCATACGCTGCGCAGAAAAATATTTCCAATATACAGAGTCCGTTAGATAAATTATCAAATAAAGGAGTATTTTGAATGATAGACATAGACTTAAACTATAGCAAAATTTCCCGACATCAACGTCGGGAATACCACTATTTAAGATATGTATATCGATAAGAATTGGGATAATACTTTAGTTAGGCAAAATTTATAAAGATAAACTTAGGGGATGAAAATATGGAAGCAGTTGAAAAACTTAAAATGATAGAAACAGAGTTAGATAACAAGATAAGAAACATTAAGCCTAAATTTGTTAAAACTCGTACAAAAGCTAGATGTTGGCGCATTGCAGCTATTCTAATTGGAATAATAACAACCATGGTATTGGGAGTCGAAGACATTTCATGGGGAAAGACTGTTGGTTTTATCTTGTCGGCTGTTTTAACTGGTGTTTATTCTATTGAGTCATTATTTGATTATGCTTCAAAATCGGTTCAGGAACATGATTATTACTCAAGATTGACGAATTTGAAACAGGATATTGCTTTTTATAAAGAAGGTAAAGCATTTGACGAGTATTCGTTAGACGCAATTGAATTGTTTTTTATGGAATTCACAAAGATTAGAACGAAATTTCATAATGGAAGAATAGAAACAGTTAGAACATCATATGAAAACACAAAGGTGACAAAGACTTAAAAATATGCTAATAAACTCAGCCTAACAGTGCACTCAAGTTCACTTTGGCTATCAGGGTCACATCTTTTTAGCAATTGAAGCCAAAGCACATTTCTCAACCTAAGATAAGAGCTATCTAAGGCTGAGGAACGTCTTGAGTGCGAGGACGTCAGCAGACATAAATAGCTACGTTTTGAGAACATTAAGATACTGTGAAAAATCGAAAGGAGAAAATATGGAATATATTTGTATCCAAAATGGTAATAAAATAGATGTTATGAGAGAATTAGCGGATTTTACAAATTCTGGATTGCTTGTAGATAAAACCTTTGATTTTATTTTAAAACATAAAGAGATACTTGAATCTGAAGAGAGTATAATGCTTGAGAAAAAAGTCCCTAAAATAAGATGTGGAGAGTTCATGAACTATGTATCACTTGATGCGAAATACAGCATTAATATCAGGAAATCACTAATAATATTAGTAATGTTATTATTAGATGCGTCATTAACTAAGGGAGCTGTCACAACTTTGGCTGGAATGGCAGGCAAAATATCACAAACGTTTTATATGATTGATGATAAGGAGAGGTGTTTATTACTTGATTTACTTATTAATAAGAAAAGCACAATAGATGTTCTTATGCATCATGAAACGGAATGTGTACAGAATGATATAAAGTGTCCATATCGTGATAGATACATATGCAAAAGGGGAGAGCTACAGGTGCAAAATTTAGTAAATGAACTCGTTGAGAAACAAATTATTGTAAACAAATCTGGAAGATATAGTCTTGCTTTTTAATCATCTAGTTATTATGTTATTAATAATAGTTAAGTTATGTATCGGATAACTTCCGTTTTTTACATTAGCTAACAATGCACTCAAGCTCGCTTTGCCTGTTTGAGGACATACCTTTGAAGAAGCAAAGCACATTTCTCAGCCCAAGATAAGAGCTATCTAGGGTTGAGAAACGTCTTGAGTGCGAGGACGTTATACGTAATTCCCCCTCATTTCGGAGTTGTTCTTTTGGGTCACAAGACCATTGTAAATAGCCATAGTTTTTCTAGATGTTTCAGCATTGCTCATTTAGTAGATTATACACGATGTGATTAAAAAAATAATAAATGTAGCAAGAAAATATTATAAAAACATGGAATAAAAGGGGGACATATGAGAGGGAGTATGCTTGAAATCGAAAATATAGTAAGTAACCCAATTCATATTGAGACAGTGGCAAAATGGGTTTTTAATGAATTTGGAGATGGAAAACCTGATAGGACTTTAGAATATGTAATTAATCGGTTTAAGAACCGTAAGTTAAATACGTTTCCTATGAGCTTTATTGCTAAACAGGATGGAAAGTGTGTAGGGGTAATATCAATCTTTGACAATGACTTAGAAACGAAACCTGAATTAACACCGTGGCTAGCTGGCTTATATGTGGATGAAACATTTAGAGGAGCTGGAATAGCAGAAAAGTTAATTAATAAGGTAATAGAAGTGTGCAAAAGTATGGGATATGAAAAACTATACTTAAGAACTGAACATACCTCTGAGTATTATAGAAAAAGAGGCTGGAAGTTTATTGAAGAAACAAGTGATGAGTATGCACAGAGAACCAGTGTTTTTACTAAAGAATTATAGTTGAGATATTTATGTAGTAAGACGCAAAAAACATAAAATAACATAGAAAAATAAGTTTAAAGGCTGAGGGGGAACTACGTATAACAATGCACTCAAGTTCGCTTTGGCTGATTAGGGAGATTTCTTTTTAGCAGCTGAAGCCAAAGCACATTCATCAGCCTAAGATAAGAGCTATCTAAGGCTGATGAACGTCTTGAGTGCGAGGACGTTATACGCAATTGTTGCTTTGCGGTATTCCTTTTGGGGTTCACGTAAATCTGATAGATAGGATGATAAATTAAATAATAATATATTATAATAAAGCTATATAAGTGACAATTAGAAGAGAATAGATATTGTTAGGTAAACAAACAATATAGAGGATTTCAATTTTATATTAAAAGTGAGGAATTAAAATGAACAAAATTGATGAGAATGTTTTGCTGAAAGATATGTATGATGATGGATATTTCCCTGATTTTTTAGTTGACAAGGTGAAAGAACAAATATTAAAAGTTGTATCATTTCTAGAAATTGGGGAAAAAGATATTGATAAAATCCAGGAAAAACTAGATGAGATGACTATATCTATTAATGAATTGGAAGATGAATTTGATGAAAATGAGAGTGAGATAGAAACAGTAGCAAGAGATAGTATTGGTGTTTCTGTTGAATATGTTCTTCAATGTTATGATATTAATATTGACATAGAAGATGCCATAAGAGAACGAGAATGGTAAGTTTCTTTAATTATTGTACATTCTAAATGACAATTAACATGACAGAGGATGGATGCATAAGAGTAGTTGCACATTAAAATATAGTGAGGGACTCCCTTTTTTTGTATGTTTGGTATCTTTAAGGGGTCCAGCAACAACAACGTATAACAATGTGTTCAAGTTCGTGCAGTGGATGAAGGCTTCGAAGCAGAACCGCACATACCCAAGACACTAAGCCAGGTCTGGCTAAGTGTCTTGGGTGTCTTGAACACGGAGACGTTCTACGAAATGGGGGCAGGGGGACCGTGCCGTCCTGGCATGGATTGTGAAAGAATAGCCTTCGAAGTGTTAATCAGGGGAAAGACATTTGCAGTTTTTGATATGCTACATATGTTTTAAATTGTGCACATTAGTTTAAACAGTGAAGTTAGAAAATTTATATTATGAACAGGAGGGTGAAGCAAATGAAAAAGTCGATTTGCATAGTTTCATTGATAGTTATTATGACGATTTTTATTGTCGGATGTCAAAAAGAAAACGCAGAGCAAAATAAGTTAACTATATCTAGTCAAAGTACTGCAAGCATTGAATCAGAAGTACCGAAGTTTATTGACGTTAAAGATGGCTTCGTAATTTTGAAGCAAAGACCTGTTGGTACTGATCCATGGCAGATATATTATGCCGGCCCTGATTATGTTTTTGCAACTTATAATTTTGGAACAGAACTCATTTTTAGATACAATATAAGTGAAAATACTATTGACCAATCGCTTGATGTAAGTTGCTTGCATAAAGATGTTAAGGAGCCTTCTTCTACAAACTGCTTTTTTACTACTGATGGATTAGTGGCTTTTTTCACTGCTGAAAAATCCATAAACTACAAACCAATAGTTGATAAAGATTGGTATAAAGCTGAGTTTGAAAAGAAAAGCATTGAACTGGTGACAAAAAAAGATGATGATTTCAAACTACCCTCGGATATGGAATATTATAAACAAGAGGAGTATGGCATAGCCGCCCAAAAATATCTTGAAAAAGCTAAAGAAAACCCATCTTTGCCGAAATTGCCTGATTGGAGTACAGTTGCGCAAATCAGTAACGATAAATTTTGCATTATTATGTTGAATGATAATAAAAATGGTTCGCCGGGAGCCGGATATTATTACTTCAAATTTGTTGTCGTTGATGTGGCTCAAAATAAAATCTTACAAGAATATCGGATAGATTCAATCGAATAGTATAAGCATAATCTGAAGTTAAGCAATTCATATTCTTTATAGATTATGCATTAGCAACTTTAGGGAGATTGTCTACGGGGTCGGCGTCCATGCCGAGCTCTGGCTTCGCGGGTCGCCCCCACTTCGTAGAACAATGCACTCAAGTTCGCTTTGGCTGATTAGGGTCACTCCTTTTTAGAAGTTGAAGCCAAAGCACATTCCTCAGCCTAAGATAAGAGCCATCTAAGGCTGAGAAACGTCTTAAGTGCGAGGACGTTAGGCGAAAGAATCAATTAGCTTTTTCAATAAAAAGAGTGCCGCATAGATGTTATTGATACCAATTATTCATGGGAGGCAGTAAATGAGAGTTAGGGTATATGATAAAAAGACGAATAATTACTTTGTGTCTGAAGTATATGCAATAATAAATTCAGGATACTTTGAAAAGTATCTAGTTCTTCAAGGTCAAGGTAAAGACCGATACTTTTGTCTCTATGAATATTTAGATAAAGCAAATAAAGTAGTACATTTGCCTGTTAATGTTAACATAATTAGCTGTAATGAATTGCCTGAGCCTTGGATTATAAAAACAGAGTCCGATATAAAGAAATTTAGAAATAAATTTAACGTTAGTAACAAATACAATAGTCTTTATGAATATAGAGGATATGAATTTGTTTTTGAACAAAAGGACTTGCTAATTAAGTTATTGCAAGGACATAAGGTTTCATATGAAGAATTAAGAGGAGATCATGATGAATTTTGTACTAAACTAGATGGCTGGAATTATGTCGAGAATGATGAAGATATTAACAGTTTAATGAACCTATTTTCTGGATTTCATGATTCGGTGCTAAGAAGTTTAACTTATATAAGTGGCTCAGGAAAAACTAATAAAGGAATGAATGTAATAGATTATATTAGACAAGTTTCTATGATATTTGATAGTGATTGGTCAGAAACGATTGAAATTGTATTTGAAGGAGTTTTAGCACTGAATCTACGACCTGCTAATGATAATTATGGTTCTAATTTATTTTCAGCCACTATTGCCTTAAAGGATGAAATAATATTCTTTTATGATGATGACTATGAAATATTAGATATAAAAGATTATGAAGGAACTTGTATAAACGCATTAGGAATGAGATGGAGATTCATAAAAGACTAATAAATTGAAATACTTTAATAAATTATCTTAGGTGGAGGTTATTGAAGAGTCCCATTGATTCCCTCGCCTAACAATGCACTCAAGTTCGCTTTGCTTATTTTGGGTCATCCCTTCGAAGAAGCAAAGCACATTTCTCAGCCCAAGATAAGAGCTATCTAGGGCCGAGAAATGTCTTGAGTGCGAGGACGTTAGCTGATATTGACATACTTTTTTTGGCGTCTTACCCACAGTAAGTCTCATAATACTATTTAGCTTTAAAATAATATATATTGCACATAAGATAAATCGTTGAAAAGATTTAAAAAGTAAATTATATGATAGGGGGCAGTTAAATTGTTAGAATTATTTCCAGAACCAATACTGAGTTTACCAGAAGCAGATATAAACTTAAAAGGAATTAGAGCACATTTGGCACAAGGGCTGGAGCATCAAATTATTTTCATGAGCTTTAATGAAGATGTTGATTTGCCGGAACATTCTCATGAAAGCCAATGGGGAGTGGTGCTAGAAGGTAGAATTGATTTAATAATTGATGGTATTAAGAGTACATATCAAAAAGGTGATAGATATTTCATTCCCAAAGGTGTTAAGCATAGTGGGAAAATTTATGCTGGATATGCAGACATGACTTTCTTTAATCAAAAAGATAGATATCAAATAAAGAATAAAATTTAAAACTGAATTGAATAATTTATGGCTATTGCAAGTCTTCAGTATGTCAACATCAGCTAACAATGCACTCAAGTTCGCTTTGGCTGGTTAGAGGCGCTACTATTTAGAAGTTGAAGCCAAAGCACATTTCTCAGCTCAAGATAAGAGTTATCTAGGGCTGAGAAACGTCTTGAGTGCGAGGACGTTAGATGATATTGTGTACTAGTACAAAATTGCGTAGTGGCAGTTAAATTAAGGGGGAAATCATGAAAACAAAAGATTGGTTAAAGTATATGTTGAAAATTTATTTAAGGAATCTTTAAGACAAGAATTTCGTTTTAATTATTATTATATGGTGAGTAGTGTGCTTATTTGTGTATGTATTGGCCTAGTTTTAGGATTAGAACATATAATTAGAGAAATAAGAAAAGATGGAATATGGAAAATCAATTTACCCAAATTAATTATAGTTGGCATACCATCATAATATTTTGGTCTAATCTATATATGGATTTATATTGGTAGTCAGATTTCTCAAAATATAAAAATATATCCAGAAATACATTTGATGAGGTATATCGTAGATTCTGTACCATTATTTCAAGTAATACTTGGGTATGTGGTTATTACCAGTTTTTATAAACATACTGAAAAAAAAGATTTGTAATGTGGTCTTTGATTATACAATAAAATCGATTGAATCATGGGTGTTGGTAATTTCCGTACGCAACATCATCTAACAATGCACTCAAGTTGGCTTTGCCTATTTTGGGTCATTCTCTTGAAGAAGCAACGCACATTTCTCAGCCTAAGATAAGAGCTATCTAAGGCTGAGAAACGTCTTGAGTGCGGAGACGTTAGATGACATCCCCCTCTAGTAAAAAGAGTAGTATCACATATGTAATATTAATTGTTAATGTATAGAGCGCTACTAGGTCGAAGTACTTTCTAAGTGTGAATTGGAAATTGTTTATATTAGGAGGTGTATTATGAAAACGTTAGAAACCAAAAGACTGATAATGAGAGATTGGAAAGCATCTGATATATTTGACTTTTATGAGTATGCCAGTATTGAAGGTATTAGCGAAATGACTGGGTGGCCGCATCATGAGAATATTGAAGTTACTAAAACAATATTAAAAGGCTTTATTGATAGTGGCATAGAGTATGCTTTGGTATTAAAAGAAGAAAATAAAGTAATTGGTTCTTTAGGTTTTCATAATAGAACTGCTGACACAAGTTATAGAGCTGATATACAAAGAGAGATTGGGTACGTTTTAAGCAAAGTATACTGGGGCAGAGGTCTTATGACTGAAGCTGTGCGAGAAGCAATCCAATATGCTTTTGATGAGATTAAAGTAGATGTTTTGTGGTGTGGCCATAAATCATTTAATCTACAATCGAAAAGAGTAATCGAAAAAAGCGGGTTTAGATATTATTGCGATGATACATATGAATCCTTTGATAAAACTTATGATGCAAAAAAATATATTTTGACTAAAGATGACTATCATCTGTTGTTCCAAAATAAGACATAATCAGAAGTTATCTTACTTCGCTTTATTTATAAAGTACGCATTAGTCTAATATCAAGAGATTGATATTAGTTGAGATTACTGGCAACTTCCGAGGGGGGACATCATCTAACAATGCACTCAAGTTCGCTTTGCCTATTTGGGGTCATGCCTTCGAAGAAGCAAAGCACATTTCTCAGCCCAAGATAAGAGCTATCTAGGGCCGAGGAACGTCTTGAGTGCGGGGACGTTAGCAGACATAATCATTTCTGTATAAGCAAAAATAAGATAGGGGAGCGAAGATATGGAAAAGGATTCTAAAAGATATTGGCTAGGAGCAGGGGGAGTATTGTTGGCTGCAATTTGTTCAATGCAATTACCCCATACCAATAAGTCTATATTTGAGTTTATAATACCGACAATAAAACCAAGTCCAAATAGCAGAATATACGTTAACGGTTTGTTGGCTATTATAATTTTAGTATGGAGTTATAATGAGATTGTTAAGAGCAATTATTTCAAAAGTAGTAGAGTTGTAATATTTTTAGTAATGTTCTTTATTATTGTACCGAATATATTTCAGTGGATAAATGCAATAAAGGCACCCTATTATGCTCTAAGTAGAGGTTTAAAGAGTATAGAATTAATTGATAGTAAATATGATCTTCATTATGATAAAAGTAATTCAATAAAATTAGAATTAAAATTAAAAAATTATAGTAGTAATGTAAAAAAGCTAAAAGTTGCATTAGTGTTACCAGAAATTATGAGTTCAGTAATATCTGAAAGCAAACTGATTTTACCCACGGAGTACTATATTCATCCTCAAGAATCTAAAATCATTATTGACCAGTTAAAGTTTACATATGTTGATGAGGATTCAGAGAATGATTTATTCAATATAAGTTATTGGTATGATAATTATCAAATAATTCTATTTAATGATAATGATGAATTGGTAATAAAACAGGGAAAAGATTGAAAAGGGTTAATGACTACATCAGCTAACAATGCACTCAAGTTCGCTTTGGCTGATTAGGGAGATTTCTTTTTAGCAGCTGAAGCCAAAGCACATTCATCAGCCTAAGATAAGAGATATCTAAGGCTGATGAACGTCTTGAGTGCGAGGACGTTATGCAACACCCCCTCTACATTAGGAAATAGGTAGGATAAAAAAATAATGGAGGTAGATCATGAGTGCTGATCATAATATAAGATTCATTAGATATGACGAACTTAGAGCTTTGTTAGATTTATACAAGCACTTTGACAATAATGATCCAGAGCCGGAAGATAATGAAGAACTGAAAAAATTATGGGATTCAATATATGATGATCCTAATTTATATTATATAGTTGTAGAAAAAGATGGTATCTTAATAGCAACATGTAATATTACAATTATCAAGAACTTAACAAGGCGTGCTAGACCTTATGGCTTAATTGAGAATGTAGTTACACATAAGAAATATAGGAACAATGGGTTTGGGAAGCAGGTAATAAAAAAGGCAGTAGAAGTAGCAATGAATAATAATTGTTATAAGGTAATGTTGTTAACAAGTTCAAAGAAGGATGAAACACTTAATTTTTATAGAAGTTCAGGATTTAGGGATGATATTAAGACTGGATTTATAATGAAGCTTTGACTTAATTTATATCAGATGAAATATGAAGAAAAGCAGTTGGGCGCCGCACAACAATGCACTCAAGTTCGCTTTGCCTGCTTGGGGTCATACCTTCGAAGAAGCAAAGCACATTTCTCAGCCTAAGATAAGAGATATCTAAGGCTGAGAAACGTCTTGAGTGCGAGAACGTTAAGCGAAATATCTTACTTATCATAAATTTGGGGAGGAATTGTGATGAAAACAAAAGAAAAGATTAGAATCTTGGAGAAATTAATTGAAAGATCAAATACTGTAAAAATAGAGAAAAGTGATGATCCTGACTTTAAAAACTGGAAGAACTTGGTCGAGAGAACATTGATAAAAGTATATGGAAAAGACTCTGTAGAATTCGAACATTTTACGAAATTAAGATTTTTTTATCGGGCGATGATTTATACTTCCAATAGTGACTATACATCAGATCATTTACAATGTTTTAGGCGTGACTTTAAGTTACTTATTGACTCAATTAACACTTATATAGAAGAACTAAAAGAAGAGGATATAGAGAAAGTTGATGATGGTGCAAATGAGAGTTTATCAAATGAGATATCAAAAATTTTTATTAGTCATTCATCAAAGGATTCAGAGGTGGTTGAAGAGATCATTGAAATATTAGAGACCATAGGGGTGGAATCGAACCAAATATTTTGTACTTCTTTCGAAGGATATGGAATTGGATTAGGAGAGGATTTTTTAAATGCAATAAAAACAGAATTATCTTCAGATGTGTTAGTGCTGTTTGTACTTTCAAATAACTTTTATGAAAGTCCAGTATGTATGTGTGAAATGGGAGCTTCGTGGGTATTATCAAAAGAGCACATTCCAATTATAGTACCACCATTATCATATGAGAATATTAAAGGTGTGATTCCTTTAACACAAGGAATGTTATTATTAGATTCATTAAAATGGAATTCCTTCAAAGAAAGAATTGAGGAGATATTTAACATTAGAAATCCTTTGAGTTTTTCAACTTGGGAAAGAAAACGAGATAGAATATGTAATAGACTTGAAAATGTATTGAAAGACTAATATTTGGCTAACTTCCAGATACTTCGCTTAACAAAATATCTCCGTTCGCTGCGCCCACCTCTTCACTGGTGCAAGCGCCGCTACGAAGAAGGGCTCTGTGGGTACAGTTCAGAGGCGTCGGAGATACGGAGACGTTATCGGAAATTAGACTGTAGTAGAGATAAGTCTATAAAAGAAATTGATATTTGCGTTTTCCATGAAGTATACGTCTTATTTCAACACAGTCATTTTTAACCACATAGAACACCAAATAACTGCTTACTACTAGAATCCTATAATTTAAGCGTTCAAGCCTTGGATCCCTGGGAGTTACTCCAATAAAAGGTAAGTCAGCTAGATTGGATATTGACTCATCAATGTTTTCAAGAAGAGATAGAGCTGATTGCGGACTATCAAGAGTAATATATTCAATTATATCTGTAAGATCTTTCTCTGCTATTGGCAAATATTCTATTTGGTACTTTTTATTCATTTATTTTAGACCTCATTTTAGTCATCAAATCTTTATGAGATATTCTAGTAATAGTAGATTGGCTTTCAACCTCAGCTTCTGCTAACTTTTGATATAGCTCGATTAGAGCTTGTTGCTGCTCGTAAAGTGCTTGACTCATAACTACCATATCACCATGACCGTTTTTGGTGATGAAGATTGGTTCAGCATTAGTGTGGCATAAATCAGATATCATGTTAAAGTTGTTTCTTAAATCAGAAATTGGTTTTATTATTGGCAAATTAATCACTCCTTTTAAAACTATTATTTATCATTATTATATCATTATTATGATAAATTTTCTATTGGTTTATTTAGTAATCTAGATAAAACTGGTGTTTAAAGAGTGATAATATTTCATTAAAAGGAAGGACTTCCGATAACAATGTATCTCCGTTCGCTGCGCCCACCTCTTCACTGGTGCAAGCACCGCTACGAAGAAGGGCTATGTGAGTACAGTTCAGAGGCGGCGGAGATACGAGGACGTTATATGACAGTGTGGGCTAGGTATTTATTAAATTTACGTTGAATATAAGGGGGTGTTAGAATGGATATTTTGGAGACGAATAGATTATTTTTAAGACAGTTTAAACCTGATGATTGGGAAGATTTATATGAATATCTGTCATTAGAAGAAGTTGTAAAGTATGAACCATATGATGTTAAAAGTAAAGAAGAATGTAGGAGAGAAGCATTTAATCGATCTAAGAATACTGGATTTTGGGCGGTATGCCTCAAGGATAATAAAAAATTAATAGGTAATATTTATTTCCAACAACAAGAACCGGAAGATTTTATGACTTGGGAACTAGGGTACGTTTTTAATCCTCAATATTATGGAGAAGGCTATGCTACAGAAGCGTCAGAGAAGATGCTTGAATATGGATTTGAGAAACTGGATGTACATAGAATAACAGCAGGTTGTAATCCAGATAATACCTCATCATGGAGATTGTTGGAACGATTAAAGATGAGAAGAGAAGGATATTTTATAAAACCAATATTTTTCAAGAGAGATGCTAATAGGCAACCTGTTTGGCAAGATGCATATCAATATGCAATTTTAAAGGAAGAATGGTTTAAGAGGAACAAATAGTTATTGTGAATGTAGTATTTTTCAAAAGTTTATGGCTATTGGTTGCTTCCGCACACACCGTCATATAACAATGCACTCAAGTTCGCTTTGCCTATTTTGGGTCATGCCTTCGAAGCAGCAAAGCACTTTCCTCAGTCCAAGATAAGAGCTATCTAGGGCTGGAAAACGTCTTGAGTGCGGGGACGTTATATGACAGTGTCCATTTCTAATTGGCAAGATTAAATAAGAAAGCGATTTTGGAGGCTAGTATATGAACTATTCAATATTTAAAGATACAATGGCTGATATGACCTATCTAGAAATTGAGAGGTTAATAGAGGAGGAAGCAGTTGTTTTGTTTCCAATAGCAGTTATTGAGGAACATGGGCCTCACTTACCACTAGGTACTGATACATATCTTACATATGCGGTTTTAAAACACATAAAAAAATCACTTGAGGGGATGGGGATAAAATCTGTTATAGCTCCACCTTATTATTGGGGAATTAATGTTGCGACTGGGGGATTTGCAGGATCATTTACAGTAAAGGTTGGTACAATGAAGGCGGTTATTAAAGACACTATAGAATGCCTTGAACAATGGGGATTCAAAAGGGTATATTTTCTAAACATGCATGGTGATTTTTTACATAGTAAAACCATACTTGATATCACTAGAGAGATATATGAATCAGATGTAAAAATAAATGTATACGATATTATACCTCAATTTTTTGCTAGTCTAGTTGGGTTGGAAGGAAATGAAGTATATGTTTTAGTACAAAGAGATGAAGATGTCAGAAACAGACAGCCACAGCATTACCTTGATATACATGCCGGAGGTGTTGAAACAAGTTTAATGTTAGCTGAGTTTGATGAATTAGTAGATGAGAATAAAGCTAGAGAATTACAATCCTCTAAAACCACATTTGAGCTATTGAGAAAATGGCAACGAGGTGGAGAAGAAGCGAAAGAAGTTACCCCGCTGGGTTATTGTGGGGACCCATCTAATATATCTATAGAAGATGCAAAAAAATTCATTTTAGAGTTTACTAGTATGACAGCAGAACTAATTAAAAGTACAAGAATTTAGTGAATCTAAATGGGTCAACGGACAACGACATATAACAATGCACTCAAGTTCGCTTTGGCTGGTTAGGGGCATTCTTTTTTAGAAGTTGCAGCCAAAGCACATTTCTCAACCTAAGATAGGAGCTATCTAAGGATGAGAAACGTCTTGAGTGCGAGGACATTAGATGACAGTGCGTACTAGTTTGATATAACGAACTAAGCATTATTTATATTAAGAGAAGAGGTAATCAAAGTGAAATTAGGAATAGGATTATATGTTAGAAACAGTGTGGATGCTGTCGAGCTTTACAGAGAAGCATTTGGTTTGGAATTAGGGTATCATGTAAAAAACTCTAACGGAACATACTTTCATTCAGAACTTTATAAAAATGGACAAGAAATCTTTTCAGTGGTCGAATCATCAAACGACAATATACAAGAACATACGGTGCAGCTGGGCATCAGTTTTGATAACGGGGATGAGGTGCAAAAAGCATATGCCCTTTTAAGTGATGGGGGAACTATTAAAACACCGATAGGCCCAATGCCATGGACTCCTTGCGCAGCTGAAGTTATTGATAAATTTGGTGTGTTGTGGTATATAACTGCTCCACAACACCGCCCTCCTGATGACTATGATCCAGGTAAGCCTTGGGATCCAAGTATGTACAAGAAATCATAACACTTATTTAAAATATAATATGAAGCTGATTTGGTTCATTATTTTTTTATAATGCGAAGATAAGTCAACAAAGTCTTTTTATGAAGCAAATGATAAATGTATAGTTTATGGTAAATTCCGTACGCACCATCATCTAACAATGTGTTCAAGTTCGCGCAGAGGGTGAAGTCGCTGGAGCAGAGCAGCGCACACCCTAGATACCAAGCCAAGTCTGGTTAAGTATCTAGGGCGTTTTGAACACGGGGACGTTATCGGAAAGATGAGGCAAAGGCGGACACGTTCATGACGGATTTTGAAAGATTGACAATAAAATTTTAAATATTCCATACAATGTCTATAGCATATAGCTAAACTGGAATTTGTTTTGGGGTATCTTTGGAGAATATGGCGAACAAGAGATTATTTATATTAGGTATGGGAGGTAAATATGCAAGTAGGAGATAAAATATCATTTGGCTGTTACGATTGGCGAGTGCTTGACATACAAAACGATGTAGCACTGATTATAACTGAATGTATTATAGAACAGCGTGCTTACCATGATGCTTATAAAGATATAACATGGGCAGATTGCTCATTAAGAAAATATCTTAACGGTGAATTTTATAACAAATTCAATGCAACTGATAAAGCAAGAATAATACCAGTATCAAATAAAAATCCCGACAATCAATGGTATGGTTCAAAAGGTGGAGAAGATACGCAAGACAAAATATTTTTATTAAGTATTGAGGAAGCAGTATGCCAATATTTCGGTGATAGCAGTTCAAAACTGCTAAATCCGGGGAAAAATCAAAGATATTGGTTCGAAAGAAAAGACCAAAATAATAGCAAGCGAATTGCCATGTATAAGAGTGGAATGCGGTGGTGGTGGCTTCGGTCGCCTGGGCGCGTTAATATAAAGGCCGTATACGTTCACGGTGATGGTAATATAGGTATCCAAGGAAACAATATATTGAAAGGCAACATCAGCGAAGTTATGTATAGAGGCGGTGTTCGCCCCGCTTTGTGGCTGAAACTGTAATATAATTCGCCATGCTATAATGACGAAAAATTTAGAGGAGGAGTTAAGGATGAGCAGATACGAAGAAGGATTAAGATTAATAGAAGAAAGTTGCGGCAACGGAAAGGATAATGTCATTGCTCTCTCAACCATCGCAATGGAACCGAGCACTGACGGAATCCCCTGTCCTTATGTCCGTGATGTGAACGCTTATTATGAAGACGGCGTGTTTTATGTTACTACTTGGGCAAAATCAAATAAAATGCAGCAGATAGCTCAAAACAAAGAGGTTGCATTTGCGGTTTGTTTCGAAGGGATTTCCGGTAGTGGAATTGGCGAAAATCTCGGATGGGTTTTAGACCCGAAAAATGCTGAAATAAGGGCTAAACTTCGCAAAGCATTTATCGATTGGTATGACCAGGCAAACAATGAACAGGATGAAAACTGCGTTATTTTGGCAATCCGCATAACAAGAGGCATGATATTTAGAGACCACGGTGCTGTGCGTTACAATATGGACTTTGTGAATAAGTTAGAGACTGAAGAAGGAAAAATAAGGTAAAGAATTAAACGATATCTAAATGAGCATTCTCCTTAGTACACTTTATTAGCATAAGGTGTACTTGACAAATTCCAATTGATCAGTAAGATCACGAGTGCAAAGGATATTTTGATAA
The DNA here is from genome assembly GCF_900095725.1 of Cellulosilyticum sp. I15G10I2. Taxonomy (NCBI): domain Bacteria; kingdom Bacillati; phylum Bacillota; class Clostridia; order Lachnospirales; family Cellulosilyticaceae; genus Cellulosilyticum; species Cellulosilyticum sp. I15G10I2. The sequence goes on along the minus strand of NZ_FMMP01000028.1, from coordinate 199,932 downwards.
ATGATAATTTATAATTTATAATTCAGGGTCGTATTATTCATATTATGCAAATAGATTATAGGTAGTAGATAGGTGAATTTTAAGTCCCCGACGTTTAGTCCTACTCTAGCTTAGGGGTGCCTCATACATCCGATAACAATGCAGTCAAGTTCGCTTTGCCTGTTTTGGATCATTTCTTCGAAGTAGCAAAGCACATTTATCTGCCCAAGATAAGAGCTATCTAGGGCTGATAAATGTCTTGAGTGCGAGGACGTTATAGGAAATAGTGATATCGGGGTTGTTATTTGGGGTCTATTATGGAAAACAAGACTAATACATAATAGCAGATAAATACGAAGTGAATATTATTTATTTTTACTAAATATGGAAAGGGGTTATGATGTACTATTTATATCAGTTTTCTAAAACTGCAAAGTATATAGGTGTAGTTAGTTTAGTATCAACTCTTTTTAGTGATTTATTGATTTTCAAACTGCTTTGCCTGTTTGGACTATTTACATTTGTAGAGATAGCTTTAAATTTCTCAGTTTTTAAATGTTCAGTTTTGCAAACTATTGGTATATTTAAAGTAAATAAAAAGTTTGGAAATGAAGTTCCCGCTATATTTAACTACAAAAGTGAAATTGAATATACATTACCTTTTGAAGGAAAGTGGTTAGTTGTAAATGGTTGCTATACGAAAGAATTCTCACATTCTTGGGATATTCCAACTCAGCGATATGCTTATGATTTCATTATATTAGATGAAGAAGGAAAATCTTATCGAAATGAATTTAATCAATGTGAAAGCTATTACTGTTATGACAAAAATATTTTAGCTCCAGCCGATGGTATAGTAGTTGAAATATCAAATGATGCAAAGGACAGTTTGATATTTAAAAATGGAAAGTTTTTTTCAAAATCACCTCATATTGCTGGAAACTACATTGTTATAAAACACTCTGAAAAGGAATATAGTACCTTTGCTCACTTGAAAAAGGATAGCATAACTGTAAAGGTTGGAGATAGTATTTCAAGGGGAGATATTGTTGCAAAGTGTGGAAATACAGGAAACTCAACAGAGCCACATTTGCACTTTCAACTACAAACAGGTCAAAGTTTTTATAATAGTGCAGGTTTACCAATAAAGTTCAATAATATTAAACTTACTATCGCTCCCAATTATGAAAGATTTGATCATAGACTATCTATGCCAAAGGAGCAAATTTTAGAAGGGTACATTTCTCGTGGATACAATGTTTCTGCTAATTAGAGGTATACGAAAAATGAGCGGTATCTTATGGGCTTGTGTCACTTTATTCATAAAATATGTCACTACTTCCTATAACAATTCACTCAAGTTCGCTTTGGCTTCTTAGGGTCACTCTTTTTTAGCAGCTGAAGCCAAAGCACATTTCTCAGCCTAAGACAAGAGCTATCTAAGGCTGAGAAATGTCTTGAGTGCAGGGATGTTATCTGAAATGCATCCAGGGGAATTGCTTGTCCATAGTAGTGAAAAAAATTCTGTTACACTTTTTGAGACTTTTTAAAATCTATTTATAGGAGCTGTAATAAAGTAAAAATTGATCATGATTTAGAAAAATTACGTACATTTGTAAATTATGTTTGGAGGTTAGAAGAATGAGATTCTTAGAAACAATAACAGCTGAGCAATTTTGTGACATACAGGAATCTGTAGGTTTTGGGCGTCCCAATCTATTACAAATTGAGAGAGCAATAAAAAATAGTCTGTATATTGTTTCGGTTGAAGTAGATGGACAGGTAGTAGGCATGGGGAGATTGATTGGAGATAATTCTAGAATCGTATATATTCAGGACTTATTTATAAATCCTGCATACCAGAGGAAAGGTATAGGAACAGAAATCATTAACCGTCTGTTAAACTATATAAAAATTAATGCTTTACCAAACACAAGTATAACTGTTGGACTTATGTCTGCTAAAGGCAAAGAAGATTTTTACACCAACCTAGGCTTCAGATTGCGTCCAAACGAAAAAGAGGGTAATGGTATGATGATGAATATAAGAATATAAATCTCTAAAATACATATAACTGCAATTTAAGAATAAATAAGGAACGATTTGTGGAATGATGGGAAGCAAAAGTGCTAGGATGTTTGGCAATCATAGTGATTTCCAGTCCATGGGATGTGGCACTCCAGATAACAATGTATCTCCGTTTGCTGCGCCCACCTCTTCGCTGGGTGCAAGCACAGCCTTCGAAGAATATCTCTGTGGGTCCAGCTCCAAGACGTCGACAATGCAAAAACGTTATCTGCAATTTAGACCTAGTATTATTTCAATTTATTCTGTATAATTTTATTAAGAAAACTAAGAAGTAGGTGAGGGTATGTCTCTAGCAGAGAAATTATTAGATGTTTTTATGAAATTACCAGAAGATAAGAAAGAAGAAGCTATTGATTTTATCGAATATTTAGATATGAAGAATCAGAAAGAATTAGAAAAAATGATGGATAATGTTATTATAGAAAATAAGGAAGCATTAAAGGAATTAAGTAAATGATGAAGTCAATTGATTTGGACAATATTATAGTATTTCATAATAAAATTATTCAACAAACAGGAGGGAGCCATGTACTTAGGGATAGAAATTTAGTTGAAAGTGCTTTAAATAAAGCCGATGTAACTTATGATGGAAAAGACTTATATCCAACTGTTGAAGAAAAAATTGCAGCAATAACATATTCTTTAATTCAGAATCATGGATTTGTTGATGGTAACAAGCGAATAGGTATAGCAATAATGCTTTTTTTGTTAAAGCTGAATAATATAGGAATAAAGTATACTCAACAGGAGCTTATAGATTTAGGATTAGGAACTGCAGCAGGAGATTATAAACAAATTAATATACTTCATTGGATAAAAGACCGTAAACATTTTGACTAACAGTTTATGGTCTTTTGTGTTATGAGAGGGTTTAATTAAATCAAAACATTAAATAATAGTTACTGCAGATAACAATGCTCTCAAGTCCGCTTTGTCTATTTTGGGTCATGCCTTGGAAGAAGCCAAAGCACATTCCTCAGCCTAAGATAGGAACTATCTAAGGCTGAGAAACGTCTTGAATGCGAGGACGTTATATGACATTGCACACTAGGTTAAAAACAATTATATGAATATCATATTTTTATAGGGGGTATACATGAAGGACTATAACGAGTATTCAAAGATTGCATACAATAACAAAGCAGATAATTATAACGATACACCGGAGGGTAAATTTACTAAGAAGTTTAAAGATTTATTGTGCAAGATTATAGTTCTAAAGAAAGGTATAAATATTCTAGATGTTGCCTGTGGTAACGGAACTTTATTGAAAATGCTATCAGTAAAGAATGAAATTCATGGATATGGTATCGATATATCTGATAAGATGGTTAGTAATGCAAAGAAGAATTGTAGAGATATGGTATTTAAAGTGTCCGGTTGTGAAGAGATACCTTTTGAAAGTGATTTTTTTGAGCTAATGACAGTTTGTGCTGCATATCATCATTTTCCAGATACCGACTCTTTTGCAAGGGAAGCAGCAAGAGTACTAAAGAAAAATGGTTATTTATACATAGCAGAGATTTATCTCCCGCCTATTTTAAGGGTTTTATGTAATCCATTTGTCAAGTTATCCAAGGAAGGTGACGTCAAGTTTTATTCGCCGAAAGAAATAGTGAGCTGCTTTGAAATGCATGGATTTCAATGTAGTAAGGTAGTGAGAAGTGAGAATGTACAAATCGTTTGTATGCAGAAGAAACATAGAAGCTAACAAGGAGTTTATTGGTAGCTTCCTTGTGCAACATCATATAACAATGTATCTCCATTCGCTACGCCCACCTCTTCACTGGGTGCGAGCACCCAGTGAAGAGGTGGGCTCTGAGGGTACAGTTCAGAGACGGCGGAGATACGAGGACGTTATGTGACAGTGTCAACTAGGCTTTTATTACTAGATAGAGTAATTGCTAAGCTGAGGGGGAGGAGAAGGGAATGATGAAAAAGATCATAGTTGTTAGTATTATAATTGCAATTATGTTATCGGCATGTAGTAATACTATTAAGCCAATTAAAGTAAAAGAAACAGAATTTGATTTATCAGAAGCAGAAATAATACTGAAAAAAGCCTGGAAGCCAGTTAATGAGATAACAAACTCTAAATTTGAAACTAGACCTAATATACCTATAAAGTCCAGCAATGAATTTTTTAATATATATGATTTCTCATATATGGAAGAGCAGAGGTTAAGAGTACACATATTCGAGGTCATTGTTGATCTTGATAATAATGGGAAAGTGGTTACAGATAATAATGGGAACTTAGTTTTTGGTGAAGGGAATATTATAAACTATATTCCAACAATTTATGATAAGGGTGTTAGTATTAAAAGGGCATATATTAAAGAAACAAAATATAAAGAGGAATATTCAAGCTTAGATAAAATAGAGTTAGTAATAGAGGAAGAAAGTAATAGTAAGATAATTGATATAGCATCAGAATTTCACAGAAAAAACTACTTTAGAAGAAATGAGCATGGAGAATGGATATTATATGATATCGAAGGAACAACAGCTATTGGATGGGAAAGATAATTTATAGTTCGGGGTTAATGAGAATTTCCGTTGACACCACCACATAACAGAGCATTGTCGTTCGCTGTGCACATCTCTTCTCTGGGTACAAGCACCGCCTTCGAAGAATATCTCTGTGGGTCCAGCTCCAAGACGTCGACAATGGGAAAACGTTAGGTGCCATTGTGCACTAGGTTAAACAGGATAGTATTTATCATCTTTGGTTATGGGGGTAAGAATGAAAAAAGAACTATCTCAAATGTCACTAGAAGAACTATGGGAGCTATTCCCGATCATTTTAAAAGAACACAACTCGTGCTATAAGGAATGGTACAAAAGTGAAAAGAGTAATATTTTTAGGTGTATTAGTAATGATTATATAAATAGAATTAATCACATTGGAAGTAGCGCTGTCAATAACCTAATAGCCAAACCAACTATAGATATTTTGTTGGAATTAAATAGAACAAGCGATATATCACAGATAATAGCAACGTTGGTCAATAATGGTTGGACATTAATGTCCAGTGAATTAGAACCAGAAGTGAAGTTTTCACTTAATAAAGGGTATACGCCAAATGGGTTTGCAGAAAGAGTATATCATCTTCATGTGCGTTATTTAGGTGATTGGAATGAACTATATTTTAGAGATTATCTTATTGAACATTATGAAGTTGCTGCAGAATATGGGCGATTGAAATTGAGTCTATGGAAAAAATACGAGAATAATAGAGATGGTTATACAGACGCAAAAACTGAATTTATTACTAATTTTACCGAGAAAGCGAGAAGGGAATATGCAGATCGCTATGTGCCAAAAAATACAAGAAAAACTTTAGGCTAATAGTAATTTCCGTGTACAATAGCACCTAACAATGCACTCAAGTTCGCTTTGGCTACTTAGGGTCACACCTTTTTAGTAGCCGAAGCCAAAGCACATTCCTCAGACCAAGATAAGAGCTATCTGGGGCTGAGAAACGTCTTGAGTGCGAGGACGTTCTACGAAATGGGGGCAGAGGACCGTGCCGTCCTGGCACGGATTGTGAAAGAATAGCCTTCGAAGTGTTGATCAGGGGAAAGACATTTGCAGTTTTTGATATGTCACATATGTTTTATATTGCGAAGTTGAGATTATTTATATTTGATGGAGGATGAGAATTTGAAAAAAATTGTTTTTTATATGCCAGCAATTATTTTTATTATTTTTTATGGATTGATAATAATTAGTACCGAACTTTCTATTTCACCTTTTGTATATGCATGGATTGCTTTATTTTTGATAAGCGGTATTTTGCTATCTAAAGGGGAATTTAGGAGTGGATTTTTAGGAATGCTGCCTGGTATTCATTTGATGTACATGAGTACCAAAGATACAGGACAAATTTTGCCTATAGAACTCCCCCTCGGTATTATTGTTGTGACTTTTTATTTATTATGTAGTGGCTTTATTTTCTATAAGAAAAAGAAATCAAAAAAATAACTTTGGTTTATCAAGGTTATAAGCATAATGTGATGTAGCTGTAATTCGTTATCTTTATATATTATGCATTAGTAATTTTAGGGAGATTGTCTACGGGGGTGGCGTCCATGCCGAGCTCTGGCTTCTCGGGTCGCCCCCATCTCGTAGAACAATGCACTCAAGTTCACTTTGGCTTCTTAGGGTAATATCTTTTTAGCAGCTGAAGCCAAAGCACATTTCTCAGTCTAAGATAAGAGCTATCTAAGCCTGAGAAACATCTTGAGTGCGGGGACGTTATATGAAAGAATTGACTAGTTTTTTTGGGGTATTGTTATTATTAAGCAGCGTAAAAAGGGGAAATAAATCATGATAAAAATTAGACATGCTGATATAACAGAAAAGTATAAGACATATGAATGGCTTTGCTTATCTGATACAGCTCAAATGCATATGGGTGAGCCAGATTATCCTAATAACCCTATTCCAAGTTGGGAGGAGTTTAAGGAAGGTTTTGAGAATTTTTATTATCAAGAAGAAACTAGGGGAAAAGGTTCAGTTATGATCATTCAAGATGATGGGAAAGATATAGGTTGTTTGTGTTATGCCTGTTTTCATCTTAAACCACAGAAAGCTGAATTGGACATTTGGCTTAAAGGAAAAGAATACTGTGGAAATGGTAATGGAACAAAAGCTTTGAAAGCATTATGTGATTATTTGGAGTCAAGTTACAATATTAAGGATTATATCATTAGACCATCAATAAAAAATTATCGTGCAGTTAGAGCATATGAAAAAGTTGGCTTTAAGAAAGTACAAGAAAATGAAAAAGAAAAAACGATTAATGAATTTTTGCTTCCAGAATTCTTAAATGAATATGGAGATGGCGATTATGGATTTGAAGATACTGCGGTACTTATAAAGACTAATTTAAACGCATTATAAGATGGGGTGTTGGTATATTCCGTCAATTCCATCATCTAACAATGCACTCAAGTTCGCTTTGGCTGGTTAGGGGCATTCCTTTTTAGAAGTTGCAGCCAAAGCACATTCCTCAGCCCAAGATAAGAGCTATCTAGGGCTGAGAAACGTCTTGAGTGCGAGAACGTTATCTGACATTGGTACTAGGCTTAAAACATAGATTATTTACATACTGTGCAATAGGAACTATTTGAAAAAGCAACCATGGGTTGACAGATTATAAAGTGTGCTTGGTAGTACGCAACCTTAGTTTTTACTATAATGAAGCTAAACTAAGGGGGAATGAAACATGTCAATTATTAAACAATATTGGAAACGAATACTGCTTTTAACCACTTTGACAATTCTCATTGTTTTAGGAAGGTACTTCATATATGCGTGGCAAAGAGTGCAAAAGGAAAATAATATCGTCTTACTAAAGATAAATGATGAGCAAGAAATATACATCTTAGGGACGATCCATTCAGCCCATTATCAAAAAAACTATAACTATTCATTGGCAGATATTAAGTATGCGATTGACACCATAAAGCCAGACTTATTGCTTATAGAAACCAGACAGGAAATCTTCGATTCTTTTAAAGCTTTAGATGGACCGTCGGAAATGATTTTTTCATGGTGTTATGCAAATGAAAATAACATACCTGTAAAGGGAATTGATTGGTGGTGTAGCGCTCCAAATATGAGAGCTAACAATAGCTTTAATACTGCTTATGACCGTCTGCGCGATGATGAGATATATAAAAATATACAGGCACTGTTGCCTGATAGAGGGAAAGTGCTGATCATTTGTGGAATGACTCACCGAGTTGCTCAAACAAAGCGGTTTATATGTGAAGGATATAATAAAATCAAGTTAATAGATTTTTGGGAAAGCTGCAGTGTAGTAAGTGCTGAATTATTTCATTATCCAAAAACAATGAAAGAAACATATAGAAGTAAAATCAATTATCTCAAAACAGATTTTATTGATGAAATTGAAAGGAATCAAGATTTATCTCAAAATGAAATTGATTATTGGCTTGAATTGAGCAAAAGTATGGCGGAAAGTAGTGAGCATTTCTTGAACGAAATCCTTAGTAAAGAAAAGCTTTATAAATAGTATTATTAGAAGGGATGAATAAACATGGATTTATGCGAAAGGTTGCTAACACTCAGAAAGAAAGCAGGACTGTCGCAGGAAGAACTGGCAAACAAATTAGGTGTTTCAAGGCAGGCAATTTCTAAATGGGAATCGGGTCAATCAAGTCCCGATATTAATAACATTATTCACATTGGAGAAATTTATAATGTAAGCACAGATTATATTCTTATTGAGAAAAAACAAGAGCAAAACGAAAGGACTGTGATTGAAGGTATAGATGTACAACTACCTAACAAAAAAAGTAGGCTTAACATAAATGGCTATGTATGGCTTGGCTTAGGGGTGCTGTCCATTAGCGTACTATATTTTATCACAAATTTATTATAAGTATAATCTTATAACTAGTGGGTCTTTCAGCGTGTAACGTCAGATAACAATGCACTCAAGTTCGCTTTGACTGATTACGGACACACCTTTTTAAAGGTTGAAATCAAAGCACATTCCACAACCTAAGATAAGAGCTATCTAAGGCTGTGGAACGTCGCAAGTATGAAACGTTAGACGAAATTTCTCTTTAGGAAGGATGTAAAATAGTGAATATTAATAATGAATTAAAACTTTATCAAAGAAGTAAAGATTCTATATGGACAGATGGTTATATATCAAAAAATATGTTAGCTGCGCATCTTGATTTAGATAATGATGCAGCAAGTAGGAACATAAATACTATTAATAAGACAATTAAGTGGATAGAAACTAAAATACCTAAAAACAGCAAGGTTCTAGATTTGGGATGTGGGCCTGGCTTGTATTCTTCATTATTATCAAAGAATGGATATTCTATTACTGGTGTTGATATATCAAAATGTTCCATATCCTATGCACAAAATAAAGCCATAGAAGAAGGCTTACCAATAAGTTATTTTTGTAAAGATTATTTAAAAGAAGATATTGGTACTGGGTATGATGCAGTAATATGTATTTATTGTGACTTTGGAGCTTTAATTCCTACCGAACAGGAAATTTTGTTAGATAAAATCTACAATATATTAAATGATGATGGTGTTTTTATATTTGACGTTTTTAAACCTGGTCTGTGTGATAACAAAAAGGAGAATAGAGATTGGCGGTATTCAACTGGTGAAGACTTTTGGAGCAGTGTCCCCCACTTATTATTAGAAGAGGTAAAACATTTTGTTGAACAAAATATTTGGGGAACAAAAACTGTAATAATTGAGAAGGATAAAAAACCTAGAGAATATATTACATGGGATAACTATTATACTATTAGTAAAATAGAAAAATTATTAAATAAAAATAAGTTTAAGCTGGTTTCTACCAATAATAATTTAATTACTGAGAATACGTTTGCAAGTAAAGATGTTATGTTTGTTGAAGCTAAAAAATAACATGGGATAAAGAATAATTCGTATAACAATGCACTCAAGTTCGCTTTGCCTATTTTGAGTCATACCTTCGAAGAAGCAAAGCACATTTCTCAGCCCAAGATAAGAGTTCTATCTAAGTCTCTGCCATGTCAGTCATACGGAGACGTTATATGATATTGTGCACTATTGCATTTAATATGTAGAGAGGGGAAGTCATTTGGAAGTTGATCATATTTTTATTTGTACAAAGAAGAAAGCTCCAGAGGGTGATTTGCTTGTAGATTTTGGTCTTATAGAAGGGTCTCAGAATACTCACTTGGGACAAGGAACTGCAAATAGAAGATTTTATTTTCAGAATATGATGGTAGAGCTTTTATGGATTGAAGATCTTACAGAGGTGCAAAACAAGCGTACTAAACCAATGAGACTCTATGAAAGATGTTTAGCTACTGTGAATAAGGTTTGTCCATTCGGAGTTGGGTTTAGACCTACAATAGAAAAAGAGGGATTTGTACCATTTAAAACTTGGGATTATCATCCAGCTTATTTGCCAGAGGTACTCAAGATTCAAGTGGCTGATGGTACACCATTGAGTGAGCCGATGTATTTCTATCTATCTTTTGCTAATAGGAAGGATACAGCTGATAAAGAAAGAGAACCAATGAAACACAGTATACCCTTAAAGGAAGTTACATCCGTTAGTGTGTATATAAATGTAGAAGATGACTTATCTGAAACAGCTTATATATTAAACGATCTTGGTAATGTACATATTAAAAAAGATAAGGAAAATCTTATGGTGTTAGAGTTTGACAAAGGAGTATTGAATCAATCTAAGGACTTTAGACCTCACTTACCATTAATTTTCAAATGGTAGATCTAGACCATAGCTAACTTCCGTGCATAACACCATATAACAAAATACTCGGGTGTCTGGAGTACGGAGACGTTATGCAACACCCCCTCTACATTAGGAAATAGGTAGGATAAAAAGATAATGGAGGCAGATCATGAGTGCTGATTACAATATAAGATTCATTAGATATGACGAACTTAGAGCTTTGTTAGATTTATACAAGCACTTTGACAATAGTGATCCAGAGCTGGAAGATAATGAGGAGCTGAAAAAATTATGGGATTCAATATATAATAACCCTAATTTATATTATATAGTTGTAGAAAAAGAGGGCATCTTAATAGCAACATGTAACATTACAATTATTAAGAACCTAACAAGGTGTGCTAGACCTTATGGCTTAATTGAGAATGTAGTTACACATAAGAAATATAGGAACAAAGGATTTGGAAAGCAGGTAATAAAAAAGGCAGTAGAAGTAGCAATGAATAATAATTGTTATAAGGTAATGGTGTTAACAAGTTCAAAGAAGGATGAAACACTTAATTTTTATAGAAGTTCAGGATTTAGGGATGATATTAAGACTGGATTTATAATGAAGCTTTGATTTAATTTGTATCAGATGAAATATGAAGAAAACCAGTCGGGCTTCGTATAACAAGTTGATTCCAGTGCGCTACGCACACCCTCTCATACTTCGAGGGCGCATGGAATCACAGATGTTATACGTAATTCCCCCTCATTTCGTGGTTGTTCTTTTGGGTCGCAAGGTCATTGTAAGTAGCCGTAGTTTTCTTGATATTTGGCATTGATTGTTTAGTAGATTATACAAGATGTGACTAAAAAGCAAAATAAATGTAGCGAAAAAATATTCTAAAAAACATCGAATAAAAGGGGGACAAATGAGAGGGAGTATACTTGAAATCGAAAATATAGTAAGTTATCCAATTCACGTCGAGACAGTAGGAAAATGGATTTTTAATCATATAATACCTATAACATGTAGGTAAAATAGAAATTTGTGAAGGAGATTACTAAGATTTAAGATAAAAGGAAAAATATAAAAAGAAATCCACAGGAGGAATAACCATGAATTGTCCAATGTGCGGTAACGAGATGAAATTTGGAAAGATAGGTGCAAGAGCAGGTGCGGGATTGTTCTGGTTGCCTGATGAGGAAAAAGTAAAGTTTATTGTTAGCAATAATATAATTGAAAAACATAATGGGATTGTATTAGTTGATTGTAATGAATGGCAGATAAGTCACACAGCATATGTTTGCGAAGGGTGTAGAAAGGTAATAATAGACTATTAATAATAGTCTATTATTAATAGTATTACAAATTCCAATTTGTCAGTGAGATTATGAGTGGAATGGGCATTTTGTAAGGTGGATTTTTCAGTAAAAAAACTGTAAGTACACTTTAGAGGGACGGAGATACGGAGACATTAGGTAACATTGCGTAGTGATTCTTTTTGTAGGAATTATAGTTATATTCAACGAAGAAAGAGGTGTAACATGAGATTTAATGGTATACTGATACGATTTGATTGTACTAACAATCAACAATTTGATGCTATTGGAGAATTTTGGAATTTCATGACACAATTATATTCTAAAGCGGAACTTAAGGGTTTAGGGTTTAATTGGGCTAATAATAGTTTTGATTATGTGATAGGAGAGTTTGAAGGAAAGTATGATTATTCATTTGATATTATTAGTCAAACCTATCCGGGTTCAAAGAATGTAGTAGTAGAACTGCCAGATCATGGATGGAGGACTTATACAGGAAAACTTGAGGATATAGCTAATATATATGAAGCCATATATAGAGAGGGAGCGCTAGATTATGAGATTGAAGAATTCGACCTTAAAGGTAATTGTAAGATTTCTATTTTACGACTATAAAGCTTGAGCATACAAACTATTTTGATTGGTGTTTTTTGGATGCTACATCACCTAATAATGCACTCAAGTTCGTTTTGACTGATTAGGGTTACCCCTTTTTAGAAGTTGTAGCCAAAGCACATTCCTCAGCTTAAGATAAGAGCTATCTAGTCCTGAGAAACATCTTGTGTGCCGGGACATTAGGTGATAGATAATACTATGATTAAGAAAGGGCACATTCTGATGAATATAAATTTTAGAAGGGCAGTTATTGAGGATATAGATAAGTTAATTGAGGTGCAAAATAGAAGTTTTCATGAGGATTATATAAAGTATAATGAATGCCCGTCTTATAACGAATCAAAAGAAGACATGTTTAATTACATAAGTAATTGTATAGTTTATGTTATTGAATGTAGTTGTGAGATAGTTGGGGACATAATAATTCGTAAAATAGATGAAGAAAATTATTATTTAAGAGTTTTGTGTATTGTTCCAGAATTCCATAATCTTGGAATAGGTCAGAAAGCCATTGAATTTATCGAAAAAGATAATACTAAAGCTAAAAAATGGGAATTGATTACTCCGTTTGAGAGTGTAAGAAATCATTATTTTTATCAAAAGATGGGATATATTAAGGTAGGAGAATACAAGCATTCAGATATACTAACAATGTTTAAATATGCAAAAGAAGTAGAATGATATCAATCATTAAGTAGAGATGATAGTTATTGCTTTGACTTTAGTAAGGATCCATAGTATCAACCGCCTAACAATGTGTTCAAGATGCCATAGACACTAAGCTAAGTCTGGCTAAGTGTCTATGGCATCTTGAATACGGAGATGTTATACGCAATAATTCACTATCCAATTGGAGGAATAAAATGAGTAGAAAACTGATAACTATAATTGGCTTGCTATCAATATTAATATCTATTATCATAATTCTCATAATTAAAATAATTGGTAATAAAGATCAAATAATAGAAGTTAAAGCAGATAGTGACTTAGGATTCTATACAAACTATTATTTGTATATTCCACATAATATTGATAGAGAAAATATCAACTATTTGCTGGTAGAACCTAATAACACTGGAACAGTTAGTGATGATCATAAAGTGCATGAAGCAGATGTAATTGAAAAGATAAAGGGTGGCCTAAGTGTGCAAATCGCTAAAGAGCTAAAGATACCATTGTTAGTACCTGTTTTTGACAGACCTAAAAGCAAGTGGGAGATGTACACCCATGCTTTAGATAGAGATTCTCTTATGAACAAAGAAGGAGATTTAGGAAGAATTGATTTGCAGCTGATAGGCATGCTTGATAATACGAAAAAACTTCTTAAAAAAAGAGGGATAAAGATATGGGATGAAGTATTAATGACAGGATTTTCTGCATCTGGGAATTTTGTTAATAGATTTGCTGCAATTCATCCTAAAAGAGTAAAAGGAGTTGCTGCAGGAGGCGTCAACTGTATGCCTATTTTGCCAATTGAAAATCTGATGGAATATCAATTAATCTATCCAATTGGAATATATGATTTAAAAGAGATTACGGGAGTGGAATTTGATTTAACTGCATATTCGGATGTTGCTCAGTACATATATATGGGAAGCGAAGATGAAAATGATACTCTACCTTATGATGATGCATTTAGTGATGAAGAAAGGAAACTAATATTAAATGTACTAGGTGGGGATATGCATGAAAGATGGGAAATATCTAAAGGGATTTATGAAGAAGTGGAAGTACCTGCAGAGTTAGTGATGTATGAAGGTATAGGACATACAATTAATGAAGAGATACTTAATGACATAGTGATGTTTTTTCAGAGAATTATTTACTAGGATGTTTCCGTGAAGTACAATGTATAACAATGCACTCAAGTTCGCTTTGGCTAATTAGGGGTCACTCTATTTTAACAGATGAAGCAGAGGACGCCACGTCCTGTTGCGGATTTGAAAAAATTGACTATAAGATTTGAAATACGACATATAATGCCTGTAACATGCAGCTAAGTAGGAATTTATAGGAGGATCGTTATGGAGATAAGGAAAGTAATGGAAGACAAAAAACAATACATTGACTTGTTATTGTTAGCAGACGAGCAAGAAAATATGGTAGATAAATATCTCGAACGCGGTGAAATGTTTATTTTAGATGACGGCGGTATAAAAGCTGAATGCGTGATTACAAAAGAAGCGGATGGTATTTATGAACTCAAAAACATTGCGGTCATGGCTGATTACCAACGTAAAGGCTACGGCAAAAGACTGATAGAGTTTCTGTTTTCCTATTATCCCGATTGTAAAACTATGCTTGTAGGAACTGGAGACACCTCTGATATACTTAGTTTTTATCATAAATGTGGCTTTACGGAATCACATCGAATAAAAAACTTTTTTACGGACAACTATGACCACCCGATATTTGAAAACGGAAAACAACTCGTTGATATGATTTATCTAAAGTGGGAGTATAGGGAGGATTCGTTATGAAAAGATCAATGATGCAAGCATATGTTACAAGAAGTGATGAGGCGGTGGCTCTTTATCAAAAGGCTTTTGATGCTGTTCTCATCAGCAGTTATCCAAATGAAGATGGAACGTTTTTTCACTCAGAGCTTGATATTCAAGGGGAAATTTTAGCTGTGGCAGAACGAAATTCTGAATATGCTATTATTGGTGAGGAAACGTTTACAGGAAACGTAATGCAGTTTTGTTTACATTATGGAGAAGGTAACGAAGAAAAGGTGCGGAAAGCATATGAAGTGTTAAAAATTGATGCTAAAATTTTGATGCCGCTTGCACCATGTGAATACAGTTTACTTATGGCAGATTTCATTGATAAATATGGTATTAGATGGTGCTTATTTGTATAATGCGACTTTTGGGATAAAAAGATAAAATGAGCAGAACACGAAACTGACAAATTCCAATTTGTGAGTGAGATTATGAGCGGAATGGGTATTTTTTAAAATGACAATTCAAGGGGGTGTTATCTGAGATATCTTGTTGAATGACATGCACAATCTAGTTTTTGTGGATACGGCTATAGATAAAAAATAAAAAGTAAAATAGACAAAAAGGTAAGGTAAGAATATGACTAAAAGCAGATTTGATTATTTCATAACACTAATTGTGGCATTGCCTGCTGTTATTATCGGAGCAATTGCTATGAGTGTAAATAATATTCCGAGTATAAACTTTGTACTAAATATTATTTGCCTGTTAACTGGCTGGTTAGTTTCATGTTGCGTAATATCTAAAAATTCAAAAATTAAAAAAAGCGGAAATTATGGAAAAATAAGAATTGTCTTGATACTTATGTTATATGTAATAACTTTTATTGATCTAGGAATGGATGGCGTTCATAGATGGTTATCCTTAGGACCAATAAGGTTATATATATCAAGTATATTTGCTCCTATACTAATAATTGAGTTATGGGCACTTTTGAAAAATAATAATGAATTATTGGTTGCAGTAATTACAATAATAGTAGCTATTCTGCTAGTTTTACAACCAGATGCATCGCAGTTAACTGCGTTTGCAATTCCTATGATGATAATCCTTTTTAGTAAGATTAATAACAAAATTCTTTCATGTTTTATAATCGGTATATTAATCTCTTTGATAATCACTTCATGGATATTCTTAGATTCTCTTCCAGCGGTAATATATGTAGAAGAAATAGTTGGGTTGGTAATGGGTATGGGCTTGATATGGTCTATTCTTGGAATTATTTCGCTTATTATTTTACCAATGCCATTTTTATTTTTATCAAAGATGAACGAGAGAATATTATCAAAGTGTCTAGGCTTATACTTTGTAATCTTAATTATTACCACTTCTTTTGGGAATTTTCCAGTTCCACTAATGGGATATGGTATTTCGCCAATAATAGGTTATTTAATGGCAATAACTTGGTTAATTAAAACTAAATAAGAACAATAAGTTCATTATAGACGTGAGATTCGTCTGTTGATAGTTTCCGATTGGGCACATTATCTAACAACTATTCTTAGTACATAAACTTTTATGTATTTTAAAATGAGAAATATGGTATAATTAATAATAGCTATTTTGAATGAGGCGATATCAAGGGATATGCTAAATCAGATGCAATAGAAACTTTAAATAGATTACCAGATGAAGCTTCTTGGGAAGAAATAATGTATGAGCTTTATGTCTTACATGGAAGAAAACTATTAGACGACAGAGAGTAGATGACCTTATAGAGATAGAACTATAGGTCATCTTTTTTTGTAAACAGTTGAAAACTAGATAACAATGTGTTCAAGTTTGTGCAGTGGGGGAAGTCTCTGGAGCGGTGCCGCACACACCCAAGACATTAAGCCAGAGCTGGCTAAGTGTCTCGGGCGTTTTGAACACGGGGACGAAAAGCGTTATCACTTCCTATAAGAACGTCTTGAGTTCGAAAAAGTTATAAGATAGGATACTTGAGATAGAAAAATACTTGGCTTTTGAAAAGGGAGGCATTAAATTGATTAATAGGATACATATATTAGGAGCATCTGGGTCAGGGACAACTACTTTGGGAAAGGCATTATCTGAGAAACTTAATTATGTTCATCTTGATACAGATGATTATTACTGGAAGCCTACAAACCCTCCATTTCAGGAAAAAACAATTTGTGAAGAAAGACAAGAAACATTGAAAAGAGATTTGTTAAATAATAAAAAGTGGATATTATCAGGATCGCTTTGTGGCTGGGGAGATATTTTCATACCATATTTTGACTTAGTAATATTTCTTTGGATACCTAATGAATTACGTATGAATAGGTTAATGGAAAGAGAAAGAAGAAGATACGAAGAAAAGATAGAGCCAAGTGGTGAGTTATATAAGCAGCACATAGAATTTATAGATTGGGCATCTCAATATGATGATGGGGACTTGAATATTCGAAGCAGAATATTACATGAAAAATGGCTTCATGAACTAAGTTGTAAGGTAATAAGATTGGAAGGGGTATTTGAGCTAGAAGAGAAATTAGACAAAGTACTAGAATTTATTGAAGCTGAAAGTAATCATGGCTTGGGTATTCCTATTGGGTGACAAGTATCCCATCTTATAACAATGCATTCTCGTTCGCTGCGCACATTCCCCGGCCTAACCGAGTTGGAGTTATCCAAATTCAAGATAAGAGCTATCTAAGGTTGAGAAACGTCTTGAGTGTGGAGATGGTAGCTAAAAAGTCATGTTTTATATAGATGTATTTCCGTTGGAATAATAGGGGTAAAGCGTCATGGTAAGATATTATACACAAATTTAAAAGTATAAAAGAGGTGTGTCAGCATGAATGACAAAGAAGATATTTTAGATAATGGTCCTTTTTTTCATGGTACTAAAGCAGAACTAAAAATTGGAGATTTATTAGAATCACAACACTTGTCAAATTACCAAGATAAAAAATCTAACTATATATATTTTACTGCAACATTAAATGCCGCTAAATGGGGTGCTGAATTAGCGACAGCTAAATCAAAAGAAAGAATTTATATTGTAGAACCATTAGGTGAATTTGAAAATGACCCGAATTTAACTGACAAAAGATTTCCAGGAAATCCAACACGTTCTTATAGATCTAAAGCTCCTTTGAAAATAATAGCTGAATTAGGTTCATGGGAAAGACATTCCGATGAAGAAATAAATCATATGCTTTCATCTTTGAAAAAGCTAAGGGATGAAGGAAAAAATGTAATATATGATTAATCCATAAATATATAAGGCGAAGGAACGTTTAAAGTACGAGGTCGCTAGACAACAGATAATGCTAGGTATTTTGTCCAACGTGAGTGTGGGATTATTTATAGTTTGATAAAGTGAATACTAGGGAGGGTTGAAAAATGAGTGTATTTTTTTACGGTTGCATTACTATGGATGGTTATCTTGCTGACAAAAACCATAATCTGGACTGGCTTTATCAAACTGGTACAATAGAAGAAACTGGTTATGAAAGCTTTTATAAAAGCATGGATATTACTGTAATGGGCAAAAGAACATTTAATGAAATTAAAAATATAGAGAATATCAGCAGTCTTTATCCGACTACTAAAAATTATGTTTTTACACATGCTGAACGCTTATCAGTCAGGGACTTTATTCCTACGAATTGTGATATTGTTGAATTTGTAAGGCAAATAGAGAGGAATAAAAATATTTGGATTGTTGGAGGAAACACAATATTAGCTCCTCTGTTAGATAATGACATGGTTGATAATATAATAATACAGATTGCCCCTGTGTTATTGGGGGGGGGAATACCATTATTTTCACAAAAAGAAGTATTGAAGCGATTTTACTTGCAAGAAGTAAAAAAGTATGGACAATTTGCGGAATTAATTTATAGAAAAATATAATTCATTTGCTTCGCATCTCTCTTTGCTGGGGGCAAATACCGCCTTCGAAGAAAAGCTTTGTGGGTCCAGTTCAGAGACGTTGGCAACAGGAAATCATTATCTGAGTGTAAGTTTACATGCAACAGATGATGGAAGAAAGCTGTATGAGAGTTTAGGGTTTGAGGCCTAAGGGGATACAGCCAATAGAAGATTTTATTTCAAAAACATGATGTTAGCATTCTAGGTTTATCAAAGGGCAACCGTCTTTATCTTACTATATTTATTACTGCTCAAGATCAGAACGGACTCTGAGTTGATATCTAATGACTAGAAAAAATGTAGTACTACGAAACGAAATGGTATCAGATTATATTCTGTATGCAATAGCACATAACATAAAGAGATTGAAGGAGAGATAAGGGTGAAAACTATATTTGATCTAAGAGAGAGGCAAGATAATGAAATTTATGAGATCATACAAAGTCTTTATGATGAACCTTTAAAGGTTGTTAGATTGGATGATAAATCAATTAATGCGTGCATTGGATGTTGGAACTGTTGGCTCAAGACTCCTGGTAGATGTGTGATGAAAGATCAAATGGCTGAATCTTATTCCGACTATGTAAACAGTGATGCTATAATTTTATTAATCGATACAGCACAAGGATTTATTAGCCATAAGGCTAAAGCTTTTTTTGATAGGACAATTCCACACTATCATCCATATATAAAAATTGTAGATGGAGAATGTCATCATGTTGCTAGATATAAGTGTTATCCTGATATGGTATTTTACTATGATACTGAAGGATTAACTACTCAAGAAGAGCATGTTATTGAAGATTATTTGTATCGTACTGCCTACCATTTTCAATCTAAGGCCTACCGCGTTATAAAAGATGGCAGTATTCAACTAGGTTTACTGGAACCAAGGAAGGCTAAAAGACAGGCTGTGGCCTTTAATTCAATTGAACCCATGGAAAAACTAGTGATTTACAATGGTTCGCCGAGAAGGAGTGGCAGTAATTCCGGACTTATTCTGAAAAAAACCCTTGAAACCCTTGGGGATAGGGTTGAGATTCGTGATTTGAAGGAAGTAGATAAATGGGGGGAGTGGGCAGATGCTTTTAAAACAGAGAATAATGTCATGTTTTTCATGCCCTTGTATGTCCATGCAATGCCTTCCCACGTGATGGGATTTATCGAGAAACTACAAGCTTCCAGAGGAAGTATAAGTTTTTTTGTGCAATCTGGCTTTCCGGAAAGTAGTCAGTCTCACTATCTTGAGGCATATTTTGAACAACTAGCCCTTAGATTGGGAAGAACTTACATGGGTACAGCCATTAAGGGTGGGATAGAAGGTTTGCAGATGAGGCCTATTAAAGCTCAAGAAAAGATTATTGAACCAATGGTAAAATCCATTGCTAACTTGGTGTGGGGAGGAAGTTTCGACACAAAGAGTATTTGCCAATTGTCTAGACCCATTCGGTTGGGAAAGGGTATGGAAATTCTCTTTGAGGTACTTAGTAAGACTGGGCTAGTAAATTTTTTCTGGGATCAACAACTTAAAAAAAATGATGCATATGAAAAACGATTTGATTGCCCTTATATATTTTAAAATAAGAAAAGTGATATGTCTTAATTCTGTCAATGAATTCGCATATTTGAAAGGGCTGATTCGCAATATTTTTGCATCAATAACTTATAAAAGACTGTTTGGAAAAATAACTTTTATAGAGTTGAATTTGAATATAACAGCAAAAGTATATATACATTCGAAAACGTTAGGAGAAATTTAAGAATAGAAAGAGAGGGTGTGTGAATGAATACGTTGCAGATGCTAATAAGTTACTTTTTAAGAATTTTTCCAGGAATAGGATTGATAATGTTAGTGTTTGTTCTAATTAAACCAAATGTTTATTTTAGAACAGTTATCTATATTTTTGCTTTTATACTGGTGCGTGATGCTATGACGCCATTAGGATTATGGACTCTTGGTAAAGAAAAGGGAATAATATGGTTGAGGATGAGTTCAGATCCCATATTTTTAATAATATTTGCAGGTATTAGTTTAATTGCTGTTTTTGCTCTACATAAACTTGATAAAGAAAATGGAAAGTATTTAATGTGGTTTCGTGATAAAAAATTTACAGGTTTAATATATGGAATACTTGGATGTATAGTTGTCGTGACACCTTTTTTAATATTATATAGTGGTATAGATATTAACAATAGAGGTGGCAGCGTTAATATCTCAATTTTATTACCATTATTATTATTTTCAATGTTTGGCAACCTGTTAGAAGAGTGTTTATTTCGTGGATATGCGCTCGGTATATTGAAAAACAGTCAAAATTGTTTGATCGCGGGTATTAATACAGGTGTAATATTTGCAGCTTGTCATATTTTCTTAGCAATTACTGTTACTGACATTGGACTCCCTATTTTAATATTTACACTTTGGGAAGGTATAATAGCAGGACTAGTTGGTAGTAGATATGGCGTTATTCCTGCTACCATAACTCATGGAGGGGCAATATTTATTTTAAGCGCAGGGCTTATATAGGAAGCCTACTCAGCCTAACAATATACTTAAGCTCGCTTTCCTATCTTGAATTCTGAATTTGAAAAAGCCAAAAAACATTTCTCAGCCCAAAATAAGAACTATCTAGGGCTGAGGAACATTTTGAGTACGGGGATTTTATGTGATATTGCACACTAGTCTTACAAACAGAGTGTATTTATTAAGCTAATGATAATATATCAATATTTTCAAAGTCTAATGTAACTTCTGCTGTATCGAATTTGATTTCAAATAATATAAGAAATTGACCGGCCTGTTCAATCGTATCTTTATAATCCGGTATTTTTGATATGAAATGATCCTGTACATCAAAAACACTTAAGCTACTTTTGAAAACCTGCCCTTTTGCTTTAACGTGTTCGGTTCCATTATGAGGTATGGTAGTAAAAGCGACATTTCTATTTTGCTCAAATTCTTTTATTTTTGCATTATCCCCAAAAGTAGCGAAGTATAAGGTTTTGGAATTTCCCTCATAAAAGAAATTTACGATTCTAACATTAGTTACATTATTAACACTTGTAGCAAGGGCAATTTCTGCTTGAGTACTCATAATTCTTTGGAATTCTTTTTTTGTATTCATTTTACTTCTCCTTTGATTTTATTTTAACTATAGTATATTATTAAATGGTATCAATAGGTGACACTTTTTTATTTATCTAGAGGGGAAGCGTGTAATGGGAAAAACTGAAAGAATAAATAATATTATGATATATCTTAAGGATAAGAATTATTTTAATTTAAAAGATATTATGGATAGATATAATATTTCTAAAAGTACCGCCTTACGGGATATACGGTCTCTTGAAGAAATAGGTATGCCGATTTTTTCTGAAGCTGGAAGAAATGGAAGGTACGGTATTCTAAACAATAGGTTATTATCTCCGATTATTTTTACTATTGACGAAATGGATGCCCTATATTTTGCAATGATAACATTAAAGGCTTATGAATCTACACCATTTCACTTAAGTTTATCTGTATTAAAACAAAAATTCGAAGCTTGTATTTCTCAAAAACATATTGAAGTACTAGGTAAAATGGAAAAAATACTAAGCTTGGAAGTCTCCAAGCATTATAATAATAGTCCTTTTTTAAAAGATATATTAAAGATGGCAATTGATGAAACAATTGCTAAAATAACATATAACAAGAAAGGAATCAAAGTACAATATACTGTACAGTTTTTTAATATCTCAGCAACATATGGTCAATGGTATGTGACAGCATTTAATTTTAATACAAATTATGTACAGGTATTTCGTTGTGATAAAATCAGCGCTCTTTGTGAGGGTAAAGGTTATAGGCCAAAATCTATTGATGAATTATCTGCCCTTTCAGAAGCTGTATTTAAACATGAAGGCGCAACGGATTTTGAAGTTACAATATCGCCTAAAGGAGTAGATTTATTCTATAAGGAGCATTATCCATCCATGCAACTTCACAGCGAAGATAAACAATACGTTATTAAGGGGTTTTACAATATAGGTGAAGAGAATTTTATTACAAACTATTTGCTTAATTATACGGATAACATTACTTCCATAAAACCACAAAAGTTAAAGAGACTTTTAGAAGATAAAATTTCTCTATTACGAAATCATTATAATAGAATCAAATGAAAGACCTTAAATACAACTCTTAATAAGCAAAAATGCCCTTTAGAAAAGATGTTATCTTTTTTAGAGGTTTTTTTGTGTAAAATTTTGCTCTATTAAATTGAACAAGAAATTGTTAGAAAAAGAATGGTATAATTAGAAAATATGGACAATAATTATTTTAGTGAATTGTTGAGAAACGGCATCTTAAAAAAAGATATTAATCTAGGGGTTATATAAAGAGTATCAAGACATGCCATTATAGCACACAGAAAAATATTTTTTGATTTGTACGACATGAATACTATTCTATTTGAGTGGGAGGGGTTGTTTTATTGATCGAAAATTTAAAAGGAACCCATGAAACCGTAAATTATCAAGGCGATTTTAAGATTCGAATCTATCCAAACAAGGAATATGAGGATTATCCTCAGCACTGGCATACTGATATCGAAATCATCATGCCCATTAAAAATAATTTTAAGGCCACTATAAATGAAATAACATATAATCTAGATGTAGAAGATATTATCATTATTCCACCAGGTGAGCTGCATCAGCTCTATGCACCGCCCACTGGATATCGGATAATACTTCAATTTGACTGTACCTTGCTTTGCAGTTTAAATGGTTTCAACTCAGCATTTCATATATTTCGCCCTTGTGTGTGCGTTACGCCTTCTTCTATGCCAGATATACATAAAGAACTTTCATCGCTTATTCTAGATATAACTTCCGAATATTTTTCAAATAGAGTATTTGGAGAAGCTTCAGCTTACTCTATGCTTATCCGCTTTTTTACCATTTTAGGACGTAGTTGTATCAATAGAAATGACAAGTTATCAAGTATAAAAAAACAAAGACAGCATGAATATATAGATGTTATTTTAAATGTATGTAACTATATCAGTGATCATTGTACTGAGAATATAAATGTAGATGACATTGCTAGTATAGCAGGATTTAGTAAATATCACTTTGCACGCATTTTTAAACAAGTTATGAATACATCATGCTATGAGTATTTAATTAGTTGCAGGATCATGCATGCAGAGAAATTATTGATCAACCCAGATTTACCTATCATGCAGATTGCTATGAAATCTGGATTTAGCAGTCTGGCGACATTTAATCGTGTATTTAAAGCGAAAAATCATTGTACGCCAAAGGAATATAGAGCTATTTACGTCATTTAATTTAATAGACTAGTTTAATTATCACTTGTATTGGGATAAGCATAGAATAATTATGGCCTATGCTTATTTTTTTTATTTGATTATAGTTCCTATATTAAAGGTATAGAGCAATATTTGGGAACTTTGTGAAGTAAGTAGATAACTAAAATCCACTAATGTTTAGACTGAATAAGCATGATTTGTATAATAAATTACTAGTGTTAAAAGAGTTTTACTATTATGATTATAAATTTTATATAAAAATATTATAAAAAATAAGCAATATTTGAACATAAGATAGCAAGATACAAGAAGCATGTCTGGATGATATCTTATATAATTCTAGTGTATTACTATAGTTAACACTATTTTTAGGGGGGATATTATGAAACGTATTTTTACATGTTTTCTTGCTGGCGTACTTTTTGTGTCTATGACATTAACAGGATGTGCTAATACTAATAGCACCAAAGAGAGCTCTAGTACAAACACATCAAACAATTCAAACACTTCAAGTGCTCAAGCCACAACAAGCACAGAGCCAGCAGCGGATGTTACCGATGATCCAAATGTTAAAGTTCTTAACGTTTGGAGTTTTACCGATGAAGTGCCTAAAATGCTCGAGAAGTACAAAGAGCTTCATCCAGATTTTCCTTATGAAATTAAAACTACTATTATCGCTACAACAGAAGGTGCATACCAGCCTGCACTCGACCAGGCACTTACAGGTGGTGGGGCAGATGCACCGGATATTTTCTGTGCAGAAGCTGCGTTTGTACTGAAGTATACGCAAGGAGATGCTTATAAGTACACTGCGGCATATAAAGATCTTGGCATTGACGTGGATAAACTCTTAAAAGAGGCTGAAATCGCTCAGTATACAGTTGATATTGGTACAAACCCTGAGGGTAACCTTGTCGGTCTTGGGTATCAAGCCACTGGCGGTGCGTTTATCTATCGCCGTTCTATTGCAAAAGATGTTTGGGGAACAGATGATCCTGCGGTAATCAAGGATAAAATCGGTCCAGGCTGGGATAAGTTCTTTGCAGCAGCAGCTGAATTAAAAGCTAAAGGATATGGTATTGCATCAGGAGATGGTGACGTATGGCATGCCGTTGAGAACAGCTCTGAAAAGGGTTGGATTGTGGATGGCAAGCTCAACATTGATCCAAAGCGTGAAGAATTCTTAGATCTTTCTAAGAAACTTAAAGACAATGGTTTCCATAACGATACACAGGACTGGCAAGACGCTTGGTTTGCTGATATGAAAGATGCCGGCCCACAAAAAATCTTTGGTTATTTCGGTCCAGCATGGCTTATTAACTACGTTATGGCAGGTAACAGTGGTGGTACTAAACCTGGTGAAGGTACATTTGGAGATTGGGCAATATGTGAACCTCCAGTGGGCTTTTTCTGGGGAGGAACATGGGTTCTTGCGAATAAAGATACTAAACTTCAAAAAACTGTAGGAGATATTATTGAGTGGATTACACTCGATAGCTCTGAAACAGGACTTCAGTACTTCTGGGCAAACGGTACTTTGAACGGACCAGGTGGCACAAAGGATACAGTTGCTTCTGGTACAGTTATGAAAAAGTCAGATGGTGCTCTTGACTTCTTGGGTGGACAGAATATGTTCGATGTATTCGTTCCTGCTGGTGAGTTTGCGAATGGTAAGAATTTAACACAGTATGACGAAACAATCAATCTGAACTGGCGTAATCAGGTACGTGAGTACACTGCTGGTAACAAGAGTCGTGAACAGACTTTAGCTGACTTCAAGCAGCTGATTGCTGATAACCTTGATGTTGTTGTAGAATAGTTTAATTTATAATCAGGGGCGGACGAAAGTCTTTTCAACCGCCCCAAAATGATCTCATGAATTTGCGGACGAGAAGTTCAAAGGTTTTGCATTTGTTCTCATTGTATTGATCCATGCAAGCCATGCCATTTATTTAAGCAAGCTTGATAAATGGCATGGCTTACATAGGCTCATTATGCTTTCAATATATAATAAGACTATAATATTTTACTGGAGGTAAATGCCTATGCGACGTAAGGGAGTTAGCTATGCTAAATATGGTTACTTATTTTCCCTGCCTTTTGTGCTTGCATTCCTGTGTTTTTCGTTATATCCTACAATTTATACAGCCTTGATTGGCTTTACGGATTTAAAAGGTATGGGTAAAAAGGATTTTAATTTCTTAGCAAATCCATTTCAAAACTTCGAGCTGGTGCTTAAAAATCCATCTTTCCAGACGTCATTAATGAATACGTTATTGATTTGGATCATCAACTTTATTCCACAAATACTGCTTGCGCTGCTGCTCACTGCGTGGTTTACCAGCAGACGCTATAAGATAAAGGGGCAAGGTGCATTTAAAGTGCTGATGTATATGCCCAATATTATTACAGCGGCGACGATAGCTATACTCTTTAATGCGCTGTTCGGCTACCCCATGGGCCCTGTTAATGATTTATTTAAAGTGTTTGGCTTGTCTGAAACGCCAGTGAATTTTCTTATTCAGAAATGGACAGCAAGGGGCATCGTGGCATTTATCCAGTTTTGGATGTGGTATGGTTATACAATGATCGTACTTATATCAGGGGTCCTAGGTTTGAATCCCGAACTTTTTGAAGCAGCGGAGATTGATGGGGCATCAAGTGTGCAAACGTTTTTTTACATAACACTTCCAAACTTGAGGACGATATTGCTCTTTACACTGATTACAAGTATGATTGGCGGTTTACAGATGTTTGATATTCCAAGACTATTTCTTCTAGGTGGACCAGACAATGCTACGCTTACGACAAGTGTTTTCATTTATAATCAAGCATTTAGTGGAAGTTATCTTTATAATCGTGCGGCAGCTGCAAGTATGCTTATGTTTATTATAATAGCGATACTATCAGCGATAATCTTTTATCTTATGCGGGATAAATATGAGATAAAAGCTAATAAAGAGAAGAAAGCCTATATGAAATCGTTTAGAAAGGCCGAAAAGGCGGTAGGGAGGGCAGAAATATGAAACAGGGGATAAAGCTACCTCACCTATTGAAAATCGTTATTTACACTGTCTGTATTTTCTTGACGCTTTTAAGTATATTACCGTTTTGGATTATGTTCGTAAATGCTACCCGTGGAACCTATGAGATTCAGCAGAATGCTGTAGCGCTGTTACCTTCAAAGTTTTTTTTCAGTAATTTGCAGATATTACTTGGTAAAAGCTTTAATCCAATGAGGGGTTTTATTAACTCAGCGATAATCTCTATAGGAGTAACAGCTTGTGCAGTGTACTTCTCATCGCTTACTGCATATGCTTTAGTAGTGTATAACTGGAGATGGCGCCAGCCGTTTTTTACGTTTATCATGGCTATTATGATGATTCCTGCTCAGGTAACGAGCATTGGTTTTTATCAATTTATGTATAGCATCAATATGACGAACAATTTTTTGCCACTGATCCTTCCTGCAATCGCTTCGCCAGCAATCGTATTTTATATGCGGCAGTATTTACTTGCTACGCTGGCGATTGATATTGTGAATTCCGCACGAATAGATGGAGCTGGTGAGTTTAGTATATTTAATAGAATAATAATACCTATAATGAAACCCGCTATCGCGACGCAGGCCATTTTTGCGTTTGTACTAAGTTGGAATAATTTATTTATGCCGTTGATTTTACTTACTAACAGTGATAAATATACAATGCCAATCATGGTAAGTCTTCTAAGGGGCGATATCTATAAAACGGAGTATGGCTCTGTGTATTTAGGGTTGGCTCTGACGGTTTTACCACTCTTTATAGTATATTTCTCATTGTCGAAGTATATAATAGCAGGTGTTGCATTGGGTGGCGTGAAAGAATGATTTATTTAACTTTGAAAATGAAATAGTCTATTTTAATATAAAAAGGTCTTCCCTCACTCTTCACTTAAGTGATATGTTTTGTGGGAAGACCTTTCCTATTTCACAAGTGTGTACGTTTTTTTGCACACTTTTTTGTGGCTTGTAGTTAGCATATAATGAAAATCATAGAAGACATTTAGTGTATATGCTGCTAAAAATAAAGGGGCGTAAAAAGAGTATTGAAATTATTCAAAGAAAATGTTAGTATCAAAGAAGTTATATGAAAACATTTTCATATGTATTCGTTTATAAGAAATTAAATCATGCTTAAGACAGTGAAAGGAGGCGGTGGTTATGGCGACTATAAAAGATGTAGCATTAGCAGCAGGTGTTTCGGTTGCAACAGTATCTAGAGTACTTAATAACACAGCCCCAGTAAATGAGGAAACAAGACAGAAGATACAAAGTGTCATAGAAGAACTGCATTATCAACCTAGTATGATTGCCCGAGGCATGAGAAAGCAGCAGTCAAAAGTCATCGCTGTTATGGTACCAAGCTATGAAAATCCTTATCATATTAAGCTTTTTAAACATATAGAAGATTATGCAAGGCAAAGAGGCTATCGTTTGATATTAGTAGGAATGGATGAAGGCAATGATTCTGAACATGAGTCTATCATGGATCTTATGACAAGAAATGTAGATGGTATTATTTTATGTACTTATAGAGGTAACAAGCATAATATTAAAAATATTATGCATTTATCCAAACGTCTTCCTATTATATTTATGGATAATTTTGAGTTTGATGAGGCCATTAGTTCAGTGGTAATAGATGGCTACCAAGGGATGTGGGAATTAACCAATCATCTTATAGCACTTGGTCATCGAGCGATTGCTTATATTGATGGCAGTTCGGGATATAAGGTGGCTAATGAAAGAAGAAATGGCTATCAAAATTGCTTAAAGAAACATGACATTCCACTCGAGCCGGAACTGATTTATTATGCAGATTATGAGATCAATGCAGGCTATCATGCATGCAAGTATTTTATGGAAGCATGTAGCGTACGTCCAACAGCGATTCTCTCAGCAAATGATATTATGGCAATAGGTGCTATTGGGTATTTAAGAGAAAAAGGGTATCGTATTCCACAAGATATAGCTGTAGCAGGCTTTGATGATATCTATTTAAGTCAGATAGTTGTGCCTAATCTTACGACATACAGGCAGCCGTTAGATATCATAGCTGAAGAAGTTGTTAAGTTATTAATGGATAAGATAAGTACACCAAATAGCGAAGAAAGACAAATGATTATTAATGGAGAGCTTGTTGTTAGAGGTTCTACAGATGCAACAAAACTTGATAAGATGTTTCAGGTAACAGTATAATAATTACAAAATAGGAATGTCCCCTAAAGAGATCATACGTATCTTTTAGGGGACATTTTATTATGAATTTAATTAAAATATTCAGGCTTAATTAAATATAAAAGAATATATAGTTTAAAAATTTTTACTATTTTAAATTTAACAAATGTTAATCTGTATTTAATACAAGTATATTATTTATTTAATATAAGTAGAGCAAAATAAGCTTAACAAATATAGGGAGGTTTTTTATGAAAAAATTAGTAAAAATATCAGCACTCTTAGTCACTTCGTTTATGATGTTATCAAGCGTGACATATGGAGCATCTAAAGTTACAGCAAAAATTGATGGATCACCGATTAATTTTGATGTATCACCGGTAGTAGAAAAAGGGACAACACTTGTGCCGGTAAAGTTTATTGCAGAGGGGCTAGGGGGAATAGTCACTACAAATGGCAACACTGTTAAGATTGAGTCAGCTGATAAGCAGATTGAGCTAACTATTGGTTCAAAAAATGCAACAGTAAATGGTCAAGTCAAAACTTTAGAAACAGCAGCTAAAACGGTAAATGGAAGGACCTTAGTACCTCTTCGTTTTATTAGTGAAGCATTTGGAGCAAAGGTAGATTTTAACAAAAGTACAAATAATATAGACATTACATACTTTTCAGATATGAAAGGAACGCTTAAGATAGGCGGTTCGACAACTGTACAGCCGATTGCACAACAAGTGGCAGATATTCTTAACAAAAGAAATACAGGCTTATCTATTAGTGTTGCAGGTGGGGGTTCAGGTGCAGGGATTAAAGGGGCTGGAGACGGTACATTTAATATAGGGCTCTCTTCAAGAGAATTAAAGGATACTGAAAAAGGTCTACATGAAGTGATTATTGGTAAAGATGCTATAGCGGTTGTTGTAAGTAAAAACAATCCTCTAAAGAGTTTAACGAAGCAGCAAATAGCAGATGTTTTCAGTGGAAAAATTAAAAACTGGAAAGAAATTGGGGGTAAAGATGCAGCAATCTTTATTCAAACAAGAGAAACAGGATCTGGTACACTTGCAGCGTTTGAAGAATTGGCTATGGCTCCTCTTACAAAAGATGCTATTCCAGGTTATGCAACACCGCATAATTCTACACAGCTTTTATTACAGGCGGTAGCAAAAAATGAGAATGCTATTGGATTTGTTTCAATGGGTTATTTAGACAATACTGTACATGGGGTAAATGTTGGAGGCGTTGCCGCAACACAAAGTAATGCACTTTCAGGGAAGTATCCATACGTTCGTCCGCTTATGTTAGTAACTAAAGGGGTTCCTTCAGGAATAGCGGCAAAATATATTAACTACATAAGAAGTCCAAAAGGTCAGCAGATTCTAGTTTCAGAAGATTATCTTCCAATTAATTAGTATTTAATAGTAGTATTAAAAGACTTTAAAAATATAAGCAGGCACATATCTCAAAATAGGAGTTGGAGTGAAGCAGACGAGAGGTAGGATAGCTTAATGAGGATCCTGCCTCATGTTTGTATTAGTTGATATTTATAGTAGGGAAGGGTTAGATATGGATAGATATAGCAGACATAAGATTAAAGAAAAATTTAAAGATAATATGTTTGAAATAGGATTATTGTTCTTTACAGCACTTTGTGCTGTTGTTTTGATATTTATATTTATATTTATTCTGCAACAATCTTTTAAAGTTTTTAAAGCTAGTGGCCTTAAATTTTTAACCGAAGGGGGTTTTTCTGAACAAGTTTCAAGTGCATTTAATGCCAGTGATATTACAGAAACCTATATATTTGGAGGATTGGGGCTGATTATGGGAACACTGCTCACAACCGTAGGAGCACTTTTGCTGGCGGTACCGCTAGGTGTAGGAACGGCCGTTGTTATTTGTGAGCTTGCACCTTATAGATTAAGAAGTTTTTTATCTTCTGTTGTAAGGCTACTCGCTTGTTTACCCTCTATTATTTATGGGCTTGTAGGACTCATGGTTATTGTACCGCTTATTAGCAATTGGTTTATTACTACAGATATGCAAATAAAGTATATTTCAGATCCTGTCTTGCCGATGCAATTAGATGGAAAGAGTTTGCTTGCGGGAATACTTGTTCTGACGATGATGCTCTTACCTATTATAACGATATTATCTGTAGATGCAATTAAAGCAGTCCCTAAAATGTACAAAGAGGCGGCCTTTGCATTAGGCTATTCTCACTGGAAGGTTATATGGAAAGTTATTCTTCCAGCAGCAAAGGCTGGTGTTATGGCAGGTGTCATATTGGCTGCAGGGAGGGGAACAGGAGAAGCTATTGCTTTATCTATGGTATGCGGAGGTATAAGTAATGTGCCACAGTTAATACATGGCGGTGTCTTATTTCTGACACCAGTGCTTACGCTTTCCTCAGCTATTGTTAATAAATCAGAGGCTATGAGTATCCCGGCTGTTGAATCTGTACTGTTTGCATGTGCTGCAGTACTTCTGCTAACTAGTATTATTTTGAGTTTATTCACTAGAGTGGTAGAATATTTAGTAAGTGGTAAAGGAAGGAGCACAGGAGATTTACATGAAGAGATATCTTATTCAGAACAATATCTATAAAGTTTTATGCTGGATGTGTGCACTTATTGCAATAGCTGGATGTTTTGGAATTATTATTTATATAGGGATAGAAGGACTAGAAAAAATGAATTTAAATTTTCTTGTAACAGAGCCTAATCCTACTTTTCACAAGGAAGCTGCAGGAGGGATAAGCACCCCTATCATAGGAACACTTATTCTGACAGTTATGGGGACATTAATAGCTTTTCCTTGGGGGCTTTTAACAGCTGTTTATCTTACACAGTATGCTAAAAGAGGAGTTATGGCAAATTTTTTTAAGCTTGCTATTGAGGTACTCTCAGGCGTTCCGACTATTGTTATTGCCATCTTTGGCCTTGCTATTTTTTCAAATCCCTTTTTTGCTTTTTTAAGCAGTAAAGTGGATCATGTAGAGGGGATCCAAAAAGCTTTTGGAAGATCCTTTTTAGTCGCAAGTATTACTATGGCTGTTATGATTCTACCCTATGTTACTAAGACTTGCATTGAAGCTGTTAGTGCTGTTTCAAATGCATATATAGAAGCCTCCTATGCGATGGGAGCTAGTAAAAGATATACCATTATAAAAGTGCTTTTGCCTGCTGCTCAAAAAGGTATAGTGACAGCAATTATCTTAGGGATGGGACGTATTATCGGAGATACTGCTATTGTATGGCTTACCCTTGGAGGAACACTAAGGATGACAGGGGTACAGCCGTGGTATGGCGTCAAAAACTGGTGGAGTACGCTGACGAGTACTGGTTCTACACTAACATCCTATATTTATTACACATCACCAGCAGGAGAAGGGAATATGCCAGAGGTAGCTTTTAGTGCATCATTATTTTTAATAATAATTATTATTTCACTTAACTTTATTGTGGATTTAATAGGCAAATCACAAGCATTAGAGGGAGAAGATAAATAATGAGTGAAAAGTCTGCAAGTATTCATATTAAGAATGTAGATGTATTTTATGGTACGCATCATGTTCTTAAAAATATCAATATGACCATCCAAAAAAATGCTATAACTGCTTTTATTGGGCCATCAGGATGTGGCAAAACAACTCTGTTAAAGTCAATTAATCGCATGAATGATTTTATTAGTGATTTTAAATTAAGCGGTAATATTTTGGTAGATGAAGAAGATATTTATCAGTCTGACAAACAACAGTATCTTATTGAATTAAGAAGAAAAATAGGGCTTGTATTTCAAATGCCTAATCCATTTAGAACGAGTATTTATGATAATTTAAGTATGCCTATTTTAGAAAAAACACCTAAGATACCTACAACAGAGATGAATAAGATCATACTTAAAGCGCTGGAGTGTACACATATTTATGAAGAGGTCAAAGAACGCTTGCATATGAGTGCTGAAAAGTTATCGGGAGGACAGCAGCAACGTTTATGCATAGCAAGGGCACTGGCGATAGAGCCGGAAGTTATACTTTTTGATGAGCCGTGCTCTGCATTAGATCCTATCTCTACTTTGAAAATTGAAGATTTGCTGGGAGAACTTAAAAAAAACTATACGATTATTATTGTAACACATAATATGGAACAAGCTGCACGTATAGCTGATTATGTAGGTTTTTTCTATGAAGGGGAGCTTGTAGAATATGATACATGTAATAAGCTTTTTGATGTTCCTGATAAAGAACTTACTCAACGATATATAAGCGGAAAATTTAGTTAAACTAAAGGAGACACTAAGTATGAAAAAATTTTTAGTAGTAATGGTATGTGCATTATTTATAACAGGGTGTGGGAAACGTGATCTTGTTACATATGAAATTCAAGAATATCCGGTAGCTGTTGAGACTACTAAGGAAATAAAAGATGAAGCAACCTCAGAAGAAATTATGAAGCGTGTAGAAACTTCTGTATTAGAGGAGTCTGTTCCAATACCGGATAATTTTCCAATAAGTTATGTACCTATTATAGATGGTGCACAAATTATACAAGGAGAAAGCAAAATTGAAGCAGATAAAACTATCTTTAATGTGATTCAAAGGGTCAACTTAGTTCCAGAAGACGCCTATAATTATTATAATGAGATTTATGCAGATTCTCCGAGTTATGTAATAAGCAATGCAAAAGAGGACGAGACGATAACCGTAGAGCGGATAAAAAATGGATTAAATGCTACGTTGCGGTTTATATCAGATGAAGAGGGGAAAAGCAAAGTTATCATCCAAGCAGTTATAATAAACTAAAGGAACAGTTAAAAAGTTCGCCAGTTTTGTAGTAGTGTATAAGTCTTAAGATAAGTTTATAGTTTACAAGAATCTTCCTTTTTGATATAATACAATCAAACATATGTTCGGTAACAAGAGGTGGTTTTATGGAACTAAAAAATATACCTATTGAGACAATTTCTAAATGTAATGCAGTGGGAGATATTGTTCCTTTACGTATTCGTTTAGAAGATGAGACACATAGATTAGTGACTGCTGATATCGTTCAAGTAATATATGCTGCTGAAAAGAATTTTGCAGGATTAAAAACCTTTGATTATGGCTGTAAAGTAGTCATTGACCAAAGAGAGCAGTTATTGGAACTAAGATATTATGTTGTATCACACAAATGGATCATTAGAAAAGTCTTATATTAAGTAGGTGCATTATGAGTAATCCCATTATTTTTCATGTGGATGTTAATTCGGCTTTTCTAAGTTGGGAAGCTGCTTATAGGGTTGGAATTTTAGAGGAAACCCTTGATTTAAGAGATATACCTTCTGCTGTTGGCGGCGATATAGAGAAACGTAAGGGTATTATTTTAGCTAAGTCCATGCCTGCAAAAAAATACGATATCAAAACGGGTGAGCCAGTGACATCAGCACTACTTAAATGTCCCAGTCTCACTATCGTAAAGCCTAATTATGAACTTTATGTGCGATGTTCTAAGGCTTTTATGGAGATACTAAAAGAATATACTCCCTTAGTTGAACAGTATTCTATAGATGAAGCTTATATGGATATGACGGGCACACAAGGTTTATATGGCTCGCCTGTGACGATAGCAAATCTTATAAAAAATAGGATATATAAGGAGTTAGGATTTACAGTTAATATAGGCATTTCATCTAATAAGCTTTTAGCTAAGATGGCTGGAGATCTCAAAAAACCAAATAGGGTACACACGCTGTTTCCGGAAGAGATAGAAGAAAAGATGTGGCCGCTTAATGTAAGAGAATTGTTTTTTGTGGGGAGTGCTACAGAAAAAAAACTTAAGATGCTAGGCATTAATACAATTGGTAAGCTCGCAAAGGCGGATATAAACCTATTAAAAGTGCATCTGAAAAAACAAGGAGAAGTAATACATCAGTATGCAAATGGGATAGACTTCATGAAGATTATGCATGAAACAGTACCTAATAAAGGGTATGGGAACTCAACGACTATTCCTTTTGATGTCAGATCTGAAGAGAGTGCAAAGTTAGTATTGTTGTCCTTATGTGAAACAGTATGTACACGGTTAAGAGCTGATGATGTTAAAGCCGGTTGTATTACAGTAACACTAGTAGATACTTATTTTGAACATTCATCACATCAAAAGACATTAACCTCTGCAACCCATGTAACAAACGAGGTTTATGAACATGCTTGTAAAGTATTTGATGCATTATGGAATCATAGAACACCTATTAGACAGTTAGGCGTACACACAAGCAGGCTTACTGATGGCAAAGCTTATCAATACAATATATTTGATATGTTTAAATACGATAAGTATGAAAAGTTAGATAAAGCGATAGATAATATAAGAAACAAATATGGAGAAGACTCAGTCATGCGAGCTACATTTATAGATTCAAAACTAGAGCATATGGCTGGCGGCATTTCAAAAGAAAAAAAATCAGGCATAACAAAGGCTCAGGTATGAAGATTTTAAAAAGAATGATAAAGAGAGAGTTAGAGGAGAAGTATGCTCCATCTAACTCTCTCTTTGTAAGCATGTATATTAGAATAATGCAATCAATAGAAATTTTACTGCCAGGTTTTTCTGTAATTTAAGGGAGTTAAATGTGTGATACGCTTAAATTGTTTAATAAAGTTACTTTCGCTTAAGAAACCAACAGCTGATGCAATCATACTAATAGAATTATTGGTAGTTTTAAGAAGAATCTTTGCTTCGTTAATGCGGTAGTTGATCACATACTCATAAGGGGTTGCACCTGTATATTGCTTGAAAATCTTCAAAAAATAATACTTAGAAAGGTGGATAAGCTCAGCAAACTCATCGATATTAATTTCTTGCCTATAATTTTTAGAAATATAGTCTATGACTTTATTAATACTTTCCTTATGCTGTATATAATTTTTATTATTTGTTTCATTAAATTTACTAGATAATATATGCATTAATATATTGGAAAGGTGGGTTGAAGTGCATACACTTGAATAGGTGTCACTTACACTTGATAAACCCATCAGGCTGCTATGATATTCTTCAAATGTTAAGGGATCTAAAATAATAATGGCATGACATTGTGTTTCCATTATAAGGTTCATATAAGTCTGGGCGCACATACCTCCGAAGTGTATCCATCTAAAAACCCAAGGCTCTTTAGAAGTAGATTTATAATAATGATACTTATTGCAGTCAATAATCACAGCCGTATAGGGCTTTAATATATAATTAGTATTTTCGTATTTCAAATGCCCTTCTCCGGAGCAGGTATAAATCAGTAAGTAAGTATTTTTCTCATCCCTCTGTGTAAAATAATTCTGGCCTGCATAAAATAGGCCTATTTCCGTCATATAAAAAGGAAGCTTATAGGATGCAGTGTGCGGGGTAATCGTCACCCACTCAGAGGCATTAGATATATCTAATTGATATTCAAACATAGGCATACCTCCCAAGCTACAGTATATAAAAATAAGTATAAAAATCTTAAAAATAAAATAGCAATATTTTTGTATTTTTGAGCAACATAGGTTATTGAAGCACTGCAGATAAATGCTTATACTAAAGATAGATATAACAACAATATATAATATAAAATATAAAAAGGCAATAAATAAATCTAAAAATAAATCTAAAAATAAATAGATTTTTGTCAGAACAATATTTTTATATTATATAAAAACAAGGAGGCAGCCCAAATGAGTGAGATTGGACGTTTAAAACCTATCAAAAAAGCTAGAATAGGACTTTATAGCGGAGGACTGAAGGCTTACTGGAGTCAGTTTGAAGGTATGAAAGAAAGACTGATTGAATATGGAAAGTTCATAGAAAATAATCTTTCGGAATTAGGAGAAGTTTATAACTTTGGACTTGTTGATGATGAGATAACAGGCAGAACAGCTGGAGAGTGGTTTAATGAAAAGAATGTAGATATTATTTTTAGTCATTCAGCCACTTACTATACGAGTTCAACAGTACTGCCACTACATCAAATTTGTAAGGCGCCAGTTATTTTATTAAATCTTCAGCCAACACCTCAAATGAATTATGCTAAGACCTCTACAGGAGAATGGCTTGCACATTGCGGAGCTTGCCCAGTACCTGAAATTGCAAATGCTTTTAACAGAGCAGGCATCAAATGTAAGATTATTAATGGTTTATTAGGTCTGAAGGAAACACCGTCTATTTCAGTAGCAGACGAAGTCACTTATAACAGGCCAGAAGCCATTAAGGCGTGGAAAGAAATTAACGAGTGGGCTATGGCGGCAACCGTTAAACGTACCCTTCAACATGCAAGGTTTGGTTTCCTGGGAAATAATTATAGTGGTATGCTTGATATGTATAGTGACTTTACAATGCTTCAGGCACAGCTCGGTATTCATGTTGAGATACTGGAAATGTGTGATTTAGACAGAAATCTTAATCAAGTTACAGATGAAGAAATAGCAGCCAAAGTTAAACAAGTAGAAGAATTCTTTGTGATTTCAGGAGATTCACCATCTGATCCTATCGCTAAAAAGCCAACCAAAGAACAGCTGGAATGGGCATGTAAAGTGGCAGCAGCCCAAGAAAGAATGGTTAAAGAATATGACTTAGATGGTATAGCGTATTATTATCATGGAAGTGATGATAATCATTATGAGCAAGTACAAGGGGCATTTATTGTTGGACATTCACTTCTTACAGCAGCTGGGGTGCCATGTGCTGGTGAAGGAGATCTTAAAACGGCAATAGCTATGAAGATTTGTGATACGCTTAAAAAGGGAGGCAGTTTTACTGAGATTGTTGCAGTAGATTATATAGAAGAAACGATTATTCTTGGACATGATGGACCTTTTCATATTAAGATATCAGACGGCAAACCTGTTTTAAGAGGTATGGGGGTATTCCACGGTAAAAAAGGAACAGGGGTATCAGTAGAAGCAAATGTTATTTCAGGACCAGTTACAACACTTGGCGTAACACAAACTCACAATGGAAAAGTGAAGTTTAATATCAGCGAAGGAGATGCTGTAAAAGCACCGATTCTCATGATTGGCAATACGCAGACCCATGTTAAATTTCCATTACATCCAGATAGATATATGGATAAATGGTTTGCAGAAGCACCGACACACCATTGTGCGATGAGTGTAGGACATAATGCAGCACTTTTTGAAAAAATAGCTTATATTTTAGATATTCATCAAGCAATTATATAAATAATATAGATTTCAGATGTTAAAGTTTAACTTAATTATGATAGTATTTAACGTGAGATCATTCTGAGAAACAACATTATAGCGATGAATAAATTAAGCTTATATCTTTATTGTATAATCTGACTAATTTACATGATGTTTCATAGGCAATATCCTATATTTTTTAATGCCATAAGAAATGAGTTGAAAACATTTTCATACAGTGGTAATATGTAATCAAGGATATGAAAATGTTTTCATGAAATTATTTTCATATAAGTTAATAGAGTTTAAGAAACTGTTTAATAGTTTGACCTAAAAAGATTATTAAAGTATTTTATAAAGTTATTATGAGGAGGATGAATAGTATGACAGAAAGAGAAAGAATTACCAAAGCTTATGAACTTGCAAAAGAAACTTATGGGCAATGGGGTGTAGATGTAGAGGAAGCCATTAAAAAAGTACAAGATATTCCCATTTCGCTTCATTGTTGGCAGGGTGATGATGTAACAGGATTTGAAAATCCAGATGCACAGCTTACGGGTGGTATTCAAGCAACTGGTAATTACCCTGGTAAAGCAAAAACACCAGAGCAGCTAAGAAGAGATCTTGATAAAGCAATGTCACTTATACCAGGCAAGTTAAGACTTAACCTTCACGCAATTTATGCAGAAACGCATGGCGAAAAAGTAGAAAGAGATGAGCTTAAACCAGAGCACTTTAAAAATTGGGTAGAGTGGGCAAAAGCTAAAGGCATTGGCCTTGATTTTAATCCAAGCTGCTTCTCGCATGATAAGAGTAGTGACGGATTTACACTGGCACACCAAGACGATGAAATTAGAAACTTCTGGATCAGACACTGTATTGCGTCACGTAAAATAGCGGAATACTTTGGAAAAGAGTTAGGCACACCTGCTGTAACAAATGTATGGATTCCAGATGGCTATAAAGATATTCCGGTTGACCGTACGGCACCAAGAGAAAGACTTAAAGATTCATTAGACAAAATATTTGCAGTAGAAATTGATAAAGCGCATAACTTAGATGCAGTAGAATCAAAAGTATTTGGTATTGGATCTGAAAGCTACGTAGTTGGATCAAACGAGTTTTATATGGGATATGCAACAGCAAATAAAAAGTTACTTTGTTTAGATGCGGGTCATTTCCATCCAACAGAAGTTATTTCAGATAAAATTTCAGCAGTTATGCAATTTGTTGATGAAATCTTATTACATGTCAGCAGACCTGTAAGATGGGACAGTGACCACGTAGTAATCCTAAATGATGAATTGATTGCTATTGCACAAGAACTTGTAAGAGGTGATTACTTAGACAGAACACATATTGGGTTAGATTTCTTTGATGCAAGTATTAATCGTATTGCAGCATGGGTAATTGGAACACGTAATATGAGAAAAGCATTATTATTTGCACTTCTTGAACCTACAGCATACCTTAGACAGTTAGAGGCAGAAGGTGATTATACTTCTAGACTTGCAGTACTTGAAGAGATGAAGACAACACCGCTTTCAGCAGTTTGGGATTATTACTTAATGAATAATGATATACCAGTCAGCAGTGAATGGATTAAAGAAGTAAAGCAGTATGAAAAAGATGTATTATTAAAAAGATAATTAAATCCCCTAAGATAAACCCAGTCTATTTAGTTGTATAGGCTGGGTTTTAATATGCCATTGTAAAAAGTATTAAAAATGTATTATAATAGTAATAAAATGTTGGTAATTATTCATCAATGCTGATGTAGAAGGATATTGGTATTTTAATATAGATTTCACATTTTAAGGTTTAACTTATTCACGTTAAGTGTTTAACTATAATATGCAGGCAATCGCCGGGAGGATACAGGTGGAATTATGTACAAAATAGTGCTGATTGATGATGAAGATGTCGTTAGAAAAGGCATGAGAGACTTAATACCTTGGCAAGAGTTAGAGTTAGAAATGGCAGGAGATGCCCCAGATGGCGAAAAGGGATTAGAACTTATTAAAGAAGTTCTGCCGCATATTGTTTTTTTAGATATTAATATGCCTAAAATGGATGGTATGAAACTAACAAAAATTGTAAGAGAAACTTATCCAGATATCAAGATTGTTCTTATTACAGGATATGATGAATTTAGTTATGCAAGAGAAGCTTTAAGGTTGGGAGTAGAAGATTATATTTTAAAGCCAATCACAAAAGGTGAAGTAATTACACTGCTCGAAAAATTAGTGATTAAACTTGATGGTGAACAAGAAGCAGAAAAAAAGCAAAAAAGGCTTAAAGAGAAAATTAAACAATCTAACTATTTGATTCAGCAAAGATGTATAGAAGAACTTATATTTAATGAAATCGAAACGACTTTAATTGTTAAAAGGAGTATCAGTGCGGAGATTCCATACAATAAATTGTACTATAGTATTGCGCTTATAGACTATGACCATTTTATAAAAGGTTTGAATTCCAATGAAAATGAAATCACCTTTTTTGCCATACAAAACATAGTAGAAGAAATTGTTAAAAAAAATAGGTGGGGATTAACGTTTGAAGTAAACGGGGTAAATGGGATCCTTTACTATACGGATGAAGGTAAAGAGATTTTTGAGAATTATAAAGAACGTTTAAGTTATATTAAAAATATGATTACCCAGTATTTAGAGATTACAATTACTATTGGTGTAGGAAAAATTGTACATGCTATAGGAGATATTCATTTATCTTATGAGACGGCAAATGAAGCATTGGTTAATAGATTTTTTGTTGGAACGAATACTATTATAACGCAAGATTCCTATGCTAAGCTCCCTAATGCAACGCATGCAAATGAATGGTTAGAATGGGAAGAAAGACTTATTCAGGCTATAAAAGATCCTAAGCAGTTTTATAAAGTTTTAGAGGAAGTCAATGTTAAAATGGAGCACTCAAGAATGACTATAGAATCTTGCCATACCATATGGAATATACTTATTAGTTCTATGCTTAAAAAGTTTGTACAAATAGATGAGAGTATTATTGAACTCTTTCCAAACACCATGAATGTAGTGGGCAATTTAAAAAGCAAGAAAACAATTCAGGCAATAAAGCAATGGGTATATGATCTTTATGTGAAATGTAATAATTATGTAGAAGAACAAGCTTCACCTAATAAGATTCATCTTCAAAATATTCTCCGTTTTATAGAAGAAAATTATCAGATTCCAGAGCTTTCCATTAGCATGGTATGCAAAGAAGTGCATTTAAGCCCAAGCTATTTCAGCAGTATTTTTAAAAAAGCTACAGGATCTACCTTCATTCAGTTTGTGACAGATTATAGATTAGAAAAAGCTAAGGAGATGCTCAAATACAGTTCACTTAAAACGTATGAGATAGCTGAAAAAGTAGGCTATCTAGATCCTCAGTATTTTAGTACATTATTTAAAAAACAATTCAGTCGAACGCCTTCAGAATATAGAAAAATAGAAATAGAGGGGTAAATGTGAAATTTCAGCAAAAAGCCAAAAACATAAGATACCGAATATTTACTCATTTTTTTGCGCTTATTATGTTTATAATTATTATTTTAGATATATTTTTCATCTATAAGTTATCAGACATTACAGAAAAAAATGCACATATTTATTCTTATGAAATTACCAAACAATTGGGGAGAAATATAGAAGATTATGTTAATCACATGAAAAAAGTGTCATGGGTATTATGTCAGGATGAAAGTCTTCAAAACATTTTAAGAAGACAGGTGGATGCCCCTTTTACTGCTAAAAATGTATCATTGGAACAGTTTAAAATTAATGCCAATATGGCTAATGATATAGAGTCTATCATTATATTTGGAAGAAACGGTATTACGCTTGTAGATAGTAATAGTTATAAAATAAAAGATTATATAGATATTACAAAGATGGACTGGTATATTAGTGCAATGCAAAACAAAGGGAAACTTATGCTATCCTCATCACATATACAAAACTATATAGAAAATAATGAGAAGTGGGTTTTTTCAGTAAGCAGCGCGATTATAGATAAAGAGACGGATGAAGTACTAGGTGTAATGCTGGTTGATATGAGTTATAAAAAACTTGCTGATATATGTAATCAGATTACTTTAGGAAACAGAGGATATGTTTATATTACAAGTAAAAATCAAGATATTATTTACCATCCGCAACAGCAGCTTATTTATTCGGCGCTTAAAACAGAAGATCTTTACAGTGTAGATAAACAAGTAGAAGGAAGCTTCGTTGAAAAAGAGGCTAAGTCAAGACTTGTAACAGTACATACTCTTAAAGGAGTAGGGTGGACGGTAGTCGGGGTATCCTACTTGGAGGAGCTGCTTACATCTCAAAATAGTATAAGCATAACAGTTATTATTATATCTATCCTATGTATTTTGATCGCTTTAGTCTTATCTCAGCAAATATCTCAAGAGATATCAAAACCTATTTTAGAACTCGAGAATATTATGGCAAAGGTAGAAAAAGGAGGATTAGATGTTGATATAGCTATTGATACGAATACAAAAGAAATCCAAAATTTATCAAGATCTTTCCAAACGATGCTGCTTGAAATCAAGGTACTCTTGGGGCGTATAAAAGACAATGAAAAAATGCTCAGAAAAAGTGAGCTTAAAATTTTGCAGGCTCAAATAAATCCCCATTTTTTATATAATGCGTTAGATACGATTATATGGCTTGCTGAACGAGAAGAGCATGCAAAAGTTGTTAATATGACAGCATCGCTTGCAAGATACTTTAGATTAAGTCTAAGTAAGGGTGTAGAGATTATACCAATCTTTTCAGAAATAGAACATGTTAAATATTATCTTTTAATACAAAAAATACGTTACGAAAATAAATTGACTTACAGCATAGATGTTGATTCAGAAGTTTATCAGTATGCAACCGTAAAAATTATTCTGCAGCCTCTGGTAGAAAATGCGCTCTATCATGGAATAAAGGATTTAGAAGAGGGTGGACACATTAAGATTAGCGGCAAAAAACATGGAGATAATATTATTCTAACTGTTGAAGATAACGGAAAGGGAATGACTGAGGAACAAATTGATACGATCCTTACCAAACCTATTTCGGCGTCTATAACAACAGGTGGTGTGGCGATTAAAAATGTTCATGAAAGATTGCAAGTTTATTTTGGTAAAGAATATGGGCTGAAATATGAAAGTATACTTGGTGAATGGACAAAAGTATATGTTACTATCCCAGCTATTATGGATTAGGGAGGCATGAATGAAAAAAGTAAACAAATGGGTGTTAATAGTGAGCATATTGATTGTAACAGCAGGGGCCCTTATAAGTTTTAAACTACTGAATTATAGAGGATTACCTAATAAAATCATACTTATACCTAAATCAATATCACCTGAGTTCGAGTTTTGGCAAACTGTAAGGATGGGAGCAGAACTTGCAGCTAAGGAGGAAAATGTCCAGATTGAAACAAGAGGACCTTTATTAGAAAGAAATATTGAAAGTCAAAAAGAAATACTAAAAGAGGCTATTAATGAGCAAGCAGATATTATTTTACTTGCGGCAACAAATGTTGATGCGCTTAAGGACTTAGTGGAGGAAGCTAAACTTCAAGGGATCACAGTGCTTACAGTTGATTCAACAGTAGAAGGTGTTCAAAATATTACTAACGTAGCCACAGATAGTATACAAGCTTCAGCAGTTTTAACAAAATACCTTATAGAACGCTTAGGCCAGCAAGGCGAAATCATTATGATTAATTTTGTTGAAGGGGCAAGTACAGCTAATGAAAGAGATCTTGGATATAAACAAGAAGCGAGTAAATATAAAGATATTATTATGCATCCTACTGTTTATACAGAAGGAACAACATCAGATGCCTATAGAGCCACGAAGCAAATCCTTAAAGATTACCCCAATCTTAAGGGTATAGTAGCAGCTAATCAACAAGTAACTGATGCTGTATGTGATGCTGTGCAAGAAATGGATTTACAGGGTAAGGTGAAGGTAGTAGGCTTTGATAGTTCAAGAAATATTATTTATGCTTTAGAAAAAAATGTTATAGATGCTATTGTTGTACAAAAGCCATTTAATATGGGATATTTAGCCGTTAAGCATGCGATACAAGCTTATCGTGGTAAGAAAATTGCTTCATATCTTGATACCGGGTATAAATTGATTAATAAAGAAACATTGTATGCTACAGAGAATCAAAAATTACTTTATCCTATTATTAAGTAAGCAAAGATTTTATATCAGATGATATTCGACTATTTGAATAAGATATTCAACTATTATAAAAAAACACTTAAGCAAT
Source organism: Cellulosilyticum sp. I15G10I2 (assembly GCF_900095725.1). Classification (NCBI taxonomy): domain Bacteria; kingdom Bacillati; phylum Bacillota; class Clostridia; order Lachnospirales; family Cellulosilyticaceae; genus Cellulosilyticum; species Cellulosilyticum sp. I15G10I2. The sequence goes on along the minus strand of NZ_FMMP01000028.1, from coordinate 155,290 downwards.
TTAACTAAAATTGTTTAAGTGTTTTTTTGATTATTAACAAAACAGTAGTATTTTAAACTATTTAAGTTGAAAAATATATTAAAAAAAGATAAATAAAATGTAAAATGTATATATAAGTTAAATATAAAGCTATGTAAGTAGCATGAATTATTTTGGAGGTGAGAAATTTGAAAGACACATTGTTAGTAATGGAAGGTATAGACAAATCTTTCCCAGGAGTTCATGCATTAGACCATTGCAAATTTGACCTAAGAGCTGGAGAAGTACATGCTTTAGTTGGTGAAAATGGTGCGGGTAAATCTACACTTATGAAAATTCTCACAGGTGTATATGGCAAAGATGAAGGGAAAGTCATTTATAAAGGGCAAGAAATTAATTTAAGCGGTACAAAAGAAGCACAGGAGCTTGGGATTTGTATTGTTCACCAAGAACTTAATTTAATGCCTCACTTAACAGCTGCGCAAAATATGTTTATTGGCAGAGAGTTTACAGGAAAAAACAAGTTGTTTGTTAATGATAATGAAGCTAATAAAAAAGCACAAGCATTGTTTGATGCAATGAATCTCAAATTAGATCCAAAGGCTAAAGTTGGCAAATTAACTGTTGCGATGCAGCAAATGGTTGAAATAGCTAAAGCGCTGTCATTTGATTCACAAATATTAGTAATGGATGAACCAACAACTGCTTTAACAGAATCAGAAATCGATGAACTTTTTAAAATGATTAATCGCCTTAAGGAAAAAGGTGTAGGGATTGTTTATATTTCTCATAGAATGGATGAAATTAAAAGAATCACAGACAGAATCACAGTAATGCGTGATGGGACGTATGTTAATACAGTTGATACCAAAGATACTGATATACAGCAAGTTATTAATATGATGGTTGGAAGAACCATTTATGAGACTGCTAACGAACATAACTATACTGATCTTAATCAAGTTGCGCTGGAAGTTAAACATCTTAATAGCGGCAAAAAGATTAAAGATGTCAGCTTTAAACTGCATAAAGGTGAAATACTTGGCTTTTCAGGGCTGATGGGTGCAGGAAGAACAGAAGTTATGAGGGCCATCTTTGGAGCAGATAAGTATGATTCAGGTGAAATTTATGTTAAAGGCCAAAAAGTAACGATTTTAAGACCAGAACATGCTGTTGGGTATGGAATTGGTTACTTATCAGAAGACAGAAAACGCTATGGACTTACACTCGGCGAAACAGTTGAACAAAATATTTCATTGCCATGTATAGATAAATATACTAATAAGTTAGGGTTTACTAATTACAGTACTATAACAGGTACAAGTAAAGAGTATATTGAAAAACTCAGTATTAAAACACCAGGACCTAAACAAAAGGTTAAGAACTTATCTGGTGGTAATCAACAAAAAGTAGTTATTGCAAAATGGCTTCTAAGAGATTGTGATATCTTAATATTTGATGAACCTACTAAGGGGATAGACGTAGGTGCAAAAAGTGAAATATATAAACTTCTTTCACAACTCGCAAAAGAAGGAAAAGCAATTATTATGATTTCTTCTGAACTTCCTGAAATACTTCGTATGAGCAATAGAATCATCGTTATGTGTGAGGGACGTATAACTGGAGAACTAGATATTAATAGTGCAAGTCAAGAAGAAATTATAAAATATGCAACAAAAAGAGAGGCGTAAAGTAGCAACTTTATGAAGGAGGGAATAAAAAATGGCAAATGTAGCAACTAAAAATACGGCACAAGCAGATGGTGATCTTAAAAAATCAGTATTGAATCCAGCAAATATTCAAAAGTTCTTAGCTTTTGGGGCACTCATTGTACTCTTAATATTCTTTACAATAGCATCACCATTCTTTTTAACTTTTGATAATATTGTATCCATTATGCTTTCAACCTGTGTTAATGGTATCTTAGCACTTGGTATCATTTTTGTAATTATTACAGGTGGAATAGACTTATCTATAGGAACAGTTATGACATTCTCATCTGTTATGGCAGGCGTTACCATTACTAATATGGGAATGCCTTTGTGGCTAGGGATTATAATAGCCGTATGTACTGGAGCATTTTGTGGTTTTATAAGTGGAACGATAGTGTCAAGATTAAAGCTGCAGCCTTTTATAGCAACTCTTGGTGTTATGATGATTACAAAAGGTTTTTCTCTTGTTCTTTCAGGAACAAAACCTATTTACTTCAGTGATACACCAGCTTTCAGACAAATTACAGTAGGTTCTATCATTAAATTTGGAGCAGAAGGCAAATACAGCATACCAAATGGTATATTTATATTCTTATTTATGGCACTTATAGCTGCTGTTATCCTTAACAAAACAAAACTTGGCAGATATAATTTCGCTATAGGAAGCAATGAAGAAGCAACAAGACTCTCAGGGGTTAATGTGGTGAAATGGAAAACAGCTATTTATTCACTTTGTGGGGCTTTTGCAGGGGTGGCAGGTATTGTTATGGCAGCACGTCTGGATTCAGCTCAGCCAGCACTTGGTCAAGGTTATGAGCTAGATGCCATTGCATCAGTTGTAATCGGCGGAACTTCAATGGTTGGTGGAGAAGGAACTATTCTTGGTACAGTAATAGGAGCATTTATTATAAGTACACTTACAAATGGATTAAAAGTTATGGGTGTAGCTCAGGAGTGGCAGATTGTTATTACAGGGTTAGTACTTGTTCTTGCGGTATTATTAGATACAATACGTAAAAGAGGAAACAAATAATCTCAGATTCTAACTCACTAAGAGTAAAGAATAAATTTTGCAAATCATGAAAGGGGAAGTAAACATGAAAAAATCGTTAGTATTAGGTTTAGCCTTATCACTTGTTATGAGTCTTGGAGTTGGATGTGCACCAAAAACAGAAGCACCAGCAGCGCCAGCAGCACCAGCAGAAAAACCAGCAGCAACAGAGGCAGAAAAACCAGCTGATCAACCAGCGGCACCAGAAAAAATATATATTCCAGTTATCTCAAAAGGATTCCAACATCAATTTTGGCAAGCAGTTAAACTTGGAGCAGAAAGAGCAGCAGCTGATTATGGCGTGGAAATTTCATTTGAAGGACCAGAATCAGAAACACAAGTTGACAAACAACTTGATATGTTACAAGCAGCACTAGCAAAAAATCCTCAAGCAATTGCTCTGGCAGCACTAGATTCAAGAGCAGCAACACCATACCTTGAAAAAGCAGAAGCAGCAGGTATTCCAGTTGTTGGATTTGACTCAGGGGTAGATAGTCCAATCGTTAAAACAACAGCAGCAACAGATAACTATGCAGCAGCAGGACTTGCAGCAGACAAAATGGCAGAGCTTATTGGCGGAGCTGGTAAAGTAGGTCTTATCGTTCATGACCAAACAAGTCAAACAGGCGTAGACAGACGCGATGGATTTGTAAAAACACTTGAAGAAAAATATCCTAATATTGAAGTAGTTCCTGTTCAATACGGTGAAGGTGATCATGCAAAATCAACAGAAGCTGCAAAAGCAATTATGACAGCTAATCCAGATATCAAAGGTATGTTTGGAGCAAACGAAGGCTCAATCGCAGGGGTTATCAATGCAGCTAAAGAACTTAATAAAAAAGACCTTGTAGTTATTGGTTTTGACTCAGGTAAATTACTTCTAGATGCTATCAAAGGTGACCTTGTAAGTGGTGCAATTACTCAAGATCCAGTTGGTATTGGTTACAAAGCGGTAGAAGCAGCTTACAAAGCTTACAAAGGCGAAACAACCCCAGAATTTATTGATACAGGATTCAAATGGTATGACAAAACAAACATGGATACTCCAGAAATCAAAGAAGTTCTTTACGAATAAAATATTAGTTTAATTTTAACATAGCAAAAGAAGAGTACTGACTATTATAAGTTGGTACTCTTTTTTGCTATGTTTTTTTAGATTGCGTAATAAGTTAATAAGATTCAGGTAAGAATAATTGAGTATATATAAATAATGGAAGGCGAAAAACATGAGAAAATCACTAGTACTAGAAGTAATGTTATATCTTGGAATGGTATTTAGTTTTAGCGGCATACAAGAAGCAGCGCCTACAACAACTGAAAATGTTTATATACCTATTATTGCAAAAGGACTTAAGTATTCATTTTGGGAATCTGTTAGGCTCGGGGCAGAAGAAGCCGCCCGTGACTTAGGTATCAAAATTACATTTGAAGGACCACAAGAAGAAGCACAGACTCAACAACAGCTTGATATGTTGAATATAGCATTATCTAGAAGTCCGCAGGCAGTTATTTTATCTGCAGTTGACTCAAGAGCAGTTACACCTTATCTTGAAGAAGCACAAGCGAAAGGGATACCTGTTATTGGTTTTGACTCTGGAGTTGATAGTCCAATTGTCAGAACAACAGTAGCGACAGACAACTATGGCGCAGGAGAACTTGCTGCAGAGAAAATGGTTGAGCTGCTTGATAAAAAAGGAAAGGTAGCTATTATTATCCAAGACGCAACAAGTCAGGTGGCTACTAATAGACGGGATGGATTTATAGATACAATTACACAACAGTATCCAAGTATGGACGTAGTAGCTGTTGGATATGGAGAAGGAGATGCCAAGAAATCTTCAGAAATTGCAAAAGATATATTTAAAAATCATCCAGATCTTAAAGGTATATTTGGCGGAAATCAGGGATCAGCAGAAGGGATTGCTAAGGCATTGAGAGAACTTAATAAAGAAGGAGAAATTACAGCAATAGGCTTTGATTCGGGGAATATACTTACTGAGGCTATTAGAGATGGGATAATAGTAGGTGCTGTCTCCCAAAATCCAAAAGAAATAGGATATAAAGCTGTAGAAACAGCCTTTAAAGCATATCGAGGAGAAACGCTGCCAGCATTTATTGATACTGGATACGTATGGTACGACAAATCTAATATAGACAATCCTGAAATCAAAGAATTTCTTTATAAATGAAATATTCAATTTAGTGAAACAGCAAATAAAGTTTATAGATCAAGCAGACAGAGGTATCTTAGAAAATAGAGAAATTATAATAATACAGATTAGAATGTAAAGGCGGTAATGAAAGGGGCGTTAATGTGAAAAAAATATTAGTATTAGTTTTTATATTATTACTTATAATAGGCGCTATTGATAGAGAAATACAAGCTAAAACCCTAGCAGCAACAAATGTAGCAAGTACAACAGAATCAGTACTAGTATTGCCAACAGTGCCAACCATATTACCAGCAAATAATATATATATACCACTTATTGTAAAAGGACTTCAAGCTGAGTTTTGGCAGCCAGTGAGAATGGGGGCGGAGAGAGCGGCAAGAGACTATGGTATTGAGATAACATTTGAAGGAACTTACGGAGAAGGAGAAACTGAAGCACAGCTGGATATATTGAGAAATGTGCTTGATAGAAATCCACAAGCTATTGTTCTATCTGCGGTGGATTCAAGGGCAGCTACACCCTATTTAGAAAGAGCTCGGGCAGCTGGTATCCCTGTGATTGGATTTGACTCAGGTGTAGATAGTCCAATTGTCAGAACAACAGTAGCAACAGATAATTATGGAGCAGGTGCATTAGCTGCCAGTAAGATGGCAGAATTGCTTGATGGTACAGGAAAAGTAGCTGTTATTGTCCAAGATGATACAAGCCGGGTTGCTTCGGATCGAAGAGATGGATTTGTAGATATAATTGAACAACAGTATCCAGGTATGGAGGTTGTTGCTATTAAGTATGGGGAAGGCAATGTTGACTTATCGGCAGAGCGTGCAAAAGAAATTATAAGAGAGCATCCTGATGTTAGCGGGATATTTGGTGGCAATGAAGGCTCAGCTCATGGGGTCATTAAAGCAGTTAAAGAACTTAATAAAGAAGGAGAAATTTTAATTATAGGATTTGATTCAGGGAGAATCTTGCTTGATGCAATTAGAGAAGGTGTTGTTGCGGGGGCGGTTACTCAAAATCCATCTGCTATTGGATATCTAGCTGTAGAAGCAGCGATTAGAGCGTATAGAGGAGAGACATTACCCCCATTTATTGACACTGGTTTTATATGGTATGACAGCACGAATATAGTTCATCCAGAGATTCAAGAATTACTTTATGAATAGTACTATTATAATCTATAGGGATTAAGGAAGGATATAATATGAGGAAGAAATTAGTCGTATTATTAGTTATTAGTATACTTTCTGTTACGGGCATACAACAAGCATCTATAACACTACAAAAAGCAGCGATAGTTAGAAAAGAGCAGATGCCAATAAATACAGAGGAAATACCTATCAATGAAGAAGAAGCATTAAAACAACCCTATATTCCTATTATTGTAAAGGCACTTGAATCTGGTATATGGAATCCAGCACTTGAAGGTATGGCAAATGCAGCTGAAGATTATGGTATCCAAATTACATTCGAAGGGACCCAGAGAGGTGCAGAAGTTCAAGAACAGCTAGATATAATAGAAACTGCACTTGCAAGAAATCCACAAGCTATTATTTTATCAGCGCTTGACTCTAGTGCTGTAAGACCTTATCTTGAAAGTGCACAAGCAGCAGGGATTCCGGTAATTGGTCTTGATTCTGGAGTTGATAGCCCTATTGTTAGAACCACAGTTGCAACAGATAATTATGAAGCGGCAGTGCTTGCAGCGGAGAAGATGGCAGAGCTTATTGGCGGAGAGGGAAAAGTAGGGCTTATTGTATTAGATAGAACGAGTAAGGTAGGTATAGATAGAGCGGATGGTTTTACTGATACGATGCGGATAAATTATCCTAATATTGAAGTGCTTCCAGTTCAATATGGAGAAGGAAGTCTTGAAATGTCAAAAGAAGCTGCAATGAATATGCTGCTTGAGAACCCAGATCTTAAAGGTATATTTGGTGCAAATGAAGATTCAAGTATAGGGATTGCTGAGGCAGTCAGAGAACTTAATAGAGAAGATGAAATTACAATTGTGGGCTTTGATGCAGGGAGAGTAGCGCAGGCTATTAGAGAAGGTATTATAACAGGTGCTATTGCACAAAATCCAAGAGAGATGGGGTATAGAGTGGTAGAAGCAGCTAATTGGGCCTATCAAGGCTTAAGACTTCCGGAGTTTATTAATACTGGATTTATATGGTATGATAGAAATAATATAGATACACCTGAAGTACAAGAAATTATTTATGAATAACTCAAGCTTATATGTTGTTTCGCGATATGCTTTGGTAAAGCATATCCTTATCATTAGTTTGATAAAAAATAAACATAATTTTATAGCAGATATATTGACAAGATGACCAAAAAAGAGTATATTATAAATATAAAGCGAAACGTTTCGCTCTACCTAAATAAAGGAGAAGATAATATGCCATTAGTTACAGCTGAAAAGATGTTATATGATGCTCAAAAAGGTGGATATGCAGTTGGAGCATTTAATGTAGAAAATATGGAAATGATTATAGCAGCAGTAGAGGCTGCGGAGGAGCTTAGAGCACCTATTATGCTGCAGACAACATCATCAACAGTTAGATATGCAAGTGTAAAACAATTTTATGCAAATGCCAGAGCTATGGCAGAGCAAGTTTCTGTACCAGTTGCGATACATTTAGACCATGGGGATAGCTTTGAACTTGCTATGCAGGCTTTAAGAGAGGGTTATACATCAATTATGATAGATGGCTCTCATTATGACTTTGAAAAGAATATTGAGATTACGAAAAGAGTAGTAGATGCAGCAAAGCCTAATGCTATTCCAGTAGAAGCGGAGCTTGGCAAAGTAGGTGGTAAAGAAGATGATCTGGAAGTTAAAGATGCAGGCTATACAGATCCCGTAGAGGCAAAAGAATTTGTAGAAAGAACGGGTATCACATCTCTTGCAGTAGCTATAGGAACAGCGCACGGTTTTTATGAAGGAACGCCCAAATTAGATATAGAAAGACTTAAAGAAATAAAAAAATATGTAGATATTCCTTTAGTCTTGCATGGCGCATCAGGACTTTCAGATGAAGATGTGATAAAATGTATTAAAGAAGGAATTTGCAAAGTAAACTTTGCAACTGAGCTAAGAGTTGCATTTAGTGATGGGGTAAAAGCTGTACTTAAGCAAAACCCAGATGTATATGATCCCAAAGCATACCTAAAAGTGGCGAGAGAAAATGTGAAGCAATTAGTAAAAAATCGTATGATTGTATGTGGATGTCAAGGGAAATATTAATTAGTGGAGTGAAAAATATTGGCAGCTACAATTAAGGATATAGCAAAGAAAACGGGACTTGGCCTTGCAACTATTTCAAAGTATCTTAATGGGGGCAATGTCTTAGAGGAAAACAAGATAGCTATTGAAGAGGCTATTCGTATATTAGATTTTAGAGTAAATGAATTTGCAAGGGGTCTTAAAACAAGCAAGTCTAAAACAATAGGCGTTGTGATACCGGAGCTTAGCAATTTATTTTTTACAAGTATCATTACTATTATAGAAGATATTTTGCGTCAAAACGGATACGGCATTTTGGTATGTGACTGTAGAACAGATGAAAAACTTGAATATGAAGCAACAGAATTTCTAGTTAACAAGATGGTAGATGGGATTATTTGTATGCCTGTATCAAGAGATGGCGCACATCTTAAATTGCCGCTCTCAAAAGGTATTCCAGTTGTACTGATTGATAGAAATGTAGAAGGGCTGAACGTAGATGCAGTGCTTGTAGATAATGTTAGTGCATCAGAAGCAGCAGTAGAATATCTTATTGACCATGGGCATAGAGAGATTGGCATTATATGTGGTCCAAGTGATATATTTACTTCACATCAAAGACAGCTGGGTTACACACAAGCATTTGTAAAAAAAGGTATATTTCCAAAGCAAGGGCTCGTTAAATATGGGGAGTATACTGTTGAGAGTGGTTATGAATCTCTAAAGCAGCTTGTTATGGAAAATGAAAAGTTATCAGCCATTTTTGTGACCAACTATGAGCTTACATTAGGTGCAATCATAGCCATTAATGAACTTGGCATTAAAGTACCTGAGCAACTGTCTTTAATAGGTTTTGATAATATGCATCTCGCACAAGTTGTTAAACCCAGACTGACAATTATTTCGCAGCCTATCCAGAAGATAGCGGAAAATGTAGCACATATTATGTTAAAAAGATTAGTACAAGATAAGTATGATGAAGCTAAAATCGTTAATTTATCGACAGAATTAATAATAGGTGAATCTGTTTTATATAAACATATTTAAGTTGTTTAATTTAGAGAGTATAAGACACAGGATGGTGTTTTATATAAATCTAGATTAGATAGAGACGAAACGTTTCGATATAATTTTAATGGAGGGAGGAAAACAATGCAGAAATTATTACTAGGAATAGATTTAGGGACTTCATCATGTAAAGTTGCTGTGTTTGAGAAGAATGGGAATGTAGTTGCACAAAAAACAGGAAGTTATCGCGTATACTATCCTCAAAAGGGGTGGGCAGAACAAGATCCGAATGAGTGGTGGCAAGTGATCTGTACAACCACAAAAAGGATGCTGGAAGAAAACAATATTGATGCTTCAACTATAGCAGGTATTGGAATTGATGGACAAAGCTGGTCAGCGATTGCTGTTGATAAGAAGGGGGAAGTTTTATGTAATACGCCTATTTGGATGGATACAAGAGCAAGTGAAATTTGTGAAGAGATTAAATCACAGATAAGTGAAGATGAAATTTTCAGTGTTTGTGGTAATTCGCTTCAGCCATCTTATACGCTTCCCAAAATACTTTGGTATAAAAAACATACGCCTGATATTTATGCCAAGATTGATAAAGTACTACAGTCTAATAGTTTTATTGTTTATAGACTGACAGATCAGATTACGCAGGAAAAATCGCAGGGATATGGTCATCAGTGTTTTGATATGCATACTGGCAAATGGGATGAAAATCTATGTGAAAAACTAGGAATAGATAGACATATGCTTCCTGATATTTATGACTGTCACGAAGTGGTAGGATACGTTACAAAACATGCGGCAGAAGCAACAGGTCTTTTTGAAGGAACGCCAGTTGTAGCTGGGGGGTTAGATGCAGCTTGTGGTACTTTAGGAGCAGGAGTTGTACGCAGCGGTCAAACACAAGAACAAGGCGGTCAAGCAGGCGGGATGAGTATTTGCATTGATAAATACAGTGCGGATAAGCGTCTTATCTTATCTTATCACGTTGTTCCAAATACGTGGCTCTTACAAGGTGGTACTGTAGGAGGGGGCGGTGTTGTTAAATGGTTTGAACAAGAGTTTGGGGCGGCTGAAAGAGAAATGGCTAAACAAAATGGTACCAACTCTTTTGAAGAAATGAGCAGCGAAGCAGATGCAATTCCTTCAGGATCAGAAGGCTTAGTATTTTTACCTTATATGTCTGGTGAAAGATCTCCTATATGGGACCCAAAGGCAAAAGGTATCTATTTTGGGCTTGATTTTTCAAAAACAAGATCCCATATGATCAGGGCAAGTTTTGAAGGTGTGGCTTACTCCTTAAGGCATAACTTAGAAGTTGCAGAAAATACAGGGGCCAAGGTTAACACCTTGCATGCAATGGGAGGAGCTGCAAACAGCGAGGTATGGACTCAAATTAAAGCAGATGTAACAGGTAAAAAAATAGCTGTGCCAGCATCAGATACAGCAACTACCCTGGGAGCAGCTATTTTAGCTGGAGTAGGCGTAGGTGTCTATGAGAGTTTTGAAGAGGCTGTGCGGGAGACTGTTCAGATAAAACGTGTTCATGAACCCGATATGGAAAAACATAATCAGTACCAAAAATACTTTGATATGTATCTTGAGCTTTATGAAAAACTTAAAGATAGTATGAAAAAGCTATAGAAAGGTGGATATTTTTTTATGAAAGCAGCAGTATTATACGGTAATGAAGATATTAGATATGATGATTTTAAAACGCCGGAGATTAAACCTGGATGTGTTAAAGTCAAAATTAAAGCAACAGGCATATGTGGTTCAGATATTCCTAGAGTTTTAGCAAACGGCGCACATTTTTATCCAGTTGTACTTGGACATGAATTTGCTGGAGATGTTGTAGAAGTGGGAGAAGGGGTAACATCTCTTCAAATAGGAGACCGCGTATCAGGGGCACCACTTCTTCCTTGTCATAAATGTGAAGACTGTATGAGCGGCAATCATGCACTATGCAAAAATTATAGTTTCATCGGTTCAAGAGAGCAAGGAAGTTTTGCAGAATATGTTGTACTTCCGGAGGTTAATGCTGTTAAATTTGACCCAACCATTTCCTATGAACAAGGGGCGATGTTTGAACCTTCTACTGTAGCGCTGCATGGGCTGATGTGTAATGATTACCAAGGGGGAGAATATACAGCTGTTTTAGGCGGCGGAACAATTGGGCTATTTACAATGCAATGGGCACGTATCTTTGGGGCAAAGAAGGTTGTAGTATTTGATATCAGTGACGAGCGTTTAGCGCTTGCTAAAAAACTTGGTGCCGATGAAACAATTAATACTTTAAGTGATGATTTTATGCAGCAAGCTAAGGAACTTACTGGAGGCAAAGGCTATAAATATGTATTTGAAACAGCAGGGGTCACCGATACGATGAAAATGGCTTTTGAGCTTGCAGCTAATAAGGCACATGTGTGTTTTATTGGAACACCTACTAAAGATCTTACTTTCACACCTAAATTATTTGAAAACATGAATAGAAAAGAATTTAAACTCACAGGTTCTTGGATGTCCTATAGTGCACCTTATCCAGGTAAAGAATGGGAACTTACAGCACACTATTTTGCAACAGGGCAGCTTAAATTCGATGAAGGACTTATTTTTAAAAAGTTTGCAATGCAGGATGTAGACAAAGCTTTTGAGCTCTATAAAACACCAGGTGCAGTCAAAGGTAAAATATTACTAATCAATGAATAAGGAGTAAAGCTATGATAACCACAGTAACACTGAATGTAGCCATTGATAAGCTTTATATTGTAGATGAGTATAAGCCCTATGAAGTCATGCGGGTTCAAAAGTGTACTTATACACCTGGTGGAAAAGGTCTTAATGTTACCAAAGTCGCAAGTCTTTTGCAGGAAGAAGTGACAGCAACCGGTTTTGTAGGCGGACATGCAGGTGAATGGATCTTAGAAGCGCTTGATAAATTGGGAATTAAGCATCAATTTGTTAAAGGAAATAATGAAACAAGAACATGTATTAATATTAAAGAGCTTTCTACAGGTAGACATACCGAGTTTTTAGAACCAGGAGCTCCTTTAACTGAAGAGGATGAAAAAGTTTTTTTAGAAGTATTTGAGCGCACTATAGAGAAAAGTAAAGTTGTAACGATTTCGGGAAGTATTCCGGGAGGAGTTAGCAAAGACATTTACTGTAAGTTAGTAGCAATATGTAAAAAGGCAGGCAAGAAAGTTTTAGTTGATACAAGCGGAGAACTGCTTACGGGAGTTATTGAAGCAAAACCTACTATGATTAAGCCTAACATAGATGAGCTTCAAGCGATTACTAAACAAGATATCCATTCTATCGATGATGTTATCCGTGTAGCCAAAGGTCTAAAAGATAAAGGTATTGAAATAGTAGCTGTATCGTTAGGCAAAGATGGGGTGCTTGTTCTTTGTGAAGAAGGTATTTATCATGGCATGCCGCCTAGCATAGAGCCTATCAATACAGTAGGCTGCGGAGATTCAATGATTGCTGGTTTTGCCGTAGGATTATCAAGAGAATACAGTATTTCGGATACAATAAAAATGGCAGTAGCAGTATCGGCTGCCAATGCTTTAACAAATGATACAGGCTATTTTAAAGAAGAAGATTATAATGAACTCTTAAATAGAGTTACTATAAATAAATTATGAGGAGATGAGCATATGACGAATTTTGTAGATCCAAAATTAGTACCAAAACGTAAGCTTAATACAGGAGTAGAAATGCCAGCAATAGGAATGGGAACCTTTGGTTCAGACAGATTTACTCCAGAGCAAGTTTCAAATGCAGTTGCAGGAGCAATAAGATCTGGGTACAGACTCTTTGACTGTGCCTCAGTGTATGGTAATGAGCACTTAATAGGAGAAGTATTTGACGCTGCCATTAAAAACGGTGAAGTGAAACGTGAAGAATTATTTATCACTTCAAAAGTATGGAACGATATGCATGGCGAAGGAGATGTACTTCTTTCAGTAGCAAAATCTCTTAAGGATTTAAAATTAGACTATATCGATCTTTTCTTTGTACACTGGCCATTTCCAAACTATCATGCACCAGGTTGTGATGTAGATTCTCGCAGTAAGGATGCAACACCTTATATCCATGAAAACTTTATGAAGACTTGGAGACAGATGGAAAGACTTGTTGAAGCAGGACTGGTTAAAAGTATTGGAACATCTAATATGACTATTCCAAAACTGGAATTACTTCTTAGAGACTGCAAAATTAAACCTGTCGCTAATGAAATGGAACTTCATCCTTGCTTCCAACAACCAGAACTATATGACTACTGTACTCAAAATGGTATTCAGCCAATAGGCTTTTGTCCAATTGGTTCACCAACACGTCCAGATCGTGATAAAACGGCAGATGATGTAGCAGATATTGAAGAACCAGTTGTAGCAGAAATTGCTAAAAACCATGGTATTCATCCAGCAGTAGTATGCCTTAAATGGGCCGTACAACGTGGGCAGATACCAATACCTTTCTCTATTCATGAAGTCGAGTATGTAAGCAACTTAAGATGCACAGTTGAAGATCCTCTGACAGATGAAGAAATGGAAGCACTTAAAACAGTAGATAGAAATTGTCGTCTTATTAAAGGGCAAGTGTTCCTTTGGGAAGGTGCAAAAGATTGGACTGATTTATGGGATTTAGAAGGCACAATTACAAAATAAGAGGGGGCATATCATATGCTTAAAGGTATACCAAGTATTTTAACGCCAGAACTATTAAAAATATTAATGGAAATGGGTCATGGAGATGAACTTGTTATAGCAGATGGCAACTTCCCAAAGTTTGGTCATCCAGATCAAGTGATAAGATGTGATGGACATGGAGTGCCAGAACTCTTGGACGCTATTTTAAAGTTTATGCCTCTTGATAAATATGTAGATTATCCTGTGATTCTAATGGAAGTTTTACCTAATGACCCAGTTGTTCCTGTCATTTGGGATCAGTATAAAGAGCTTATTAATAAGCATGGTAATGACGCTAAGGCAGTGCAGCCTATTAATAAGTTTGAGTTTTATGAAAGAGCAAAAAAAGCTTATGCCGTTGTGACAACAAGTGAAAGTGCATTATACGCAAATATTATACTGAAAAAAGGTGTAGTGGTAGAATGAACTACGAATTAAAAAATCAATACTTAACGGTAACAGTAACAACTTTAGGGGCAGAACTTATAAGTCTTAAAGATGTAGAAGGCACAGAGTATATTTGGAATGCAGATGAAAAGTATTGGAAAAGACATACACCTATTTTATTTCCTATAGTAGGTAAGATACGAGAAGGCAAATATACGCTAGAAAGTAGGGAGTATTCGCTCCCTGCCCATGGCTTTGCAAGAGACTTAGAATTTGAAATAGAAAGCTATTCAAAGGAAAATATAGTATTTGTTTTAAGGGCATGTAAAGAAACGAAGAAGAGCTATCCTTTTGATTTTGTCTTAAGAGTTATTTATACTTTAAAAGTTAAAAGATTAGATATAGCGTATGAGGTAATTAATGAGGACAAGGATAAAATGTACTTTAAAATAGGGGCCCACCCAGGTTTTAGGTGTCCGATATTTGAAAATGAAACAGCAGGAGACTATTACTTGGAGTTTGAACAAGAGGAGGATGCACTGCAAATACCTATTGATTCAGATGTTTATTTAACACGGGAAACAAGACAATTTAAAGGGAAAAAGCTATATTTCAATGAGCAGCTTCCGATAGATGGTGTGATTATTCTAACAAATTACAAAAGTAAAAGTATTTCGCTATCCTCTAAACAACATAATAAAGGGCTTAGTGTAGATTTTGAAGGATTTCCTTTTTTAGGAGTATGGCGAGCAGAAGATAATGCACCATTTATATGTATTGAACCGTGGTATGGCCATGCAGATTTTAGCGATGAATCTAAGGAACTAGCTGATAAAAAAGATACTATTTGCTTAGAATCAATGAAAACATTTAAGTGTGCACATGGCATCAGTATTATTTAAAAAAATTATAAGAAGTAGAAAGTAGAATAGAAACAAAAAAGATGCAGTTCGTGAACTGCATCTTTTTTGTTTCTATTCTACTTTGAATGTTTGTATAGAGTTATTAAGGGTATTCATTGTATCGGTTAATCTATTAGATAAATCATAAAGTTTCTCCACAACTGCTTTTTGTTCTTCACTTAATGCACTAACTTCTTGAGTAGAAGCTGCTGATTCTTGAGTAACAGTAGCAATATTATCTATTTTTCCAGCCATTTCATCCTTAAGTGTATGCATATCTTGAACTTTAATATTAACTTGTTCAAGGTCTATGTCCATGTTTTTCAAGTTATTAATGATATTAAAAAATGTTGTGTGAACATCTTTAACGGCATTTTCTTGACTGGCAAAGATAGAGCTGGACTTTTTAACTAAGGCAACAGTATCTTTTGTCTTAGTCTCTATAGTATGGAGAGTCTTTCTAACATTTACCGTAGAGCTTTTAGATTGCTCGGCTAGATTTCTAACCTCGTGAGCAACAACAGCAAATCCTTTACCAACTTCGCCTGCTCTTGCAGCTTCAATACTAGCATTAAGAGCAAGGAGATTTGTTTGTTCACTAATACCATCTACGAGCTTCATAATAGCTTCAATGCTCTTGGTAAGTGTGCTTAGTTCTATAATACTCTTTTGAATTTCAGCTGATGCCTCAATTGATGAACTCATCGTTTGGCTAAGGAGATCAATGCTCTTAGTTGCTGCCTGAATCATTTCTTTTGCACCTTGATTTTTTTCAAATAACGTATTTGACTTTTGCATGACATCTTGTATACTACAAGATAAGTTTGACATCACCTCAGAACTATGTTGAGCATCTTCGGCTTGATGCGTAGTAGCTTGAGCAATTTCCCCTATAGACATTGTAAGTTGTTCAAAGGTTTCAACAGATTGTTCTGTAGAAGTACGAAGCATATTGCTGTCATCTAAGGTATGAACAACCACGAGTTTTGTATCGCTAAGAAGCTTGCGCATATTAAAAATCATATGATTGAAGCTTCTACAGAGACTTGTAATCTCATCATTCCCTTTTTCGGGCATCGTTACTGTAAGATCACCTTCTTCGGCGTGTTTCATAAGTGACATAAGCTTAATAATTGGCGTAGAAAAACCTTTAGATACTAAAGTTCCTATGAGAACTGCAAGCAGACCTACAGCTAAAATAAGAAGCCAAACCATCATACTTGAAGCTTCTAATTGACTTGTTAAAGACCTCTCTGGTATTTCAGCAATAATGTGCCAGCCGTTTGGCAGTATTGAATAGGTAACGAGGGTATTATCAACGACCTCTGTTCCAAATGCGGATTCACGATTTATGATCTGCCATATACTATCTTTAACGACTTGTTCAGAATCATTACCATTATAAATCATTCGGCCTTCATGATCAGTTATGTATAAATTAGAATTATCTAATAGCTGAATATTATTAATGGTTTGGATGACACTTTCTGGGTTAACCTCAATAACAATAGTAGCTTTAGTATTTTTAGATAAAGCGGTAACAGACTTTAGATAAAAAAGACTATTTTTAGAAGCACCTAATTCCTTCATCCAAATGGGTTTAGCTTCTAAGTCTAAATCTTTAGTAGTTAGGAGATCCTCCTTTGTAATATAATTGATATCACCTAATACATCTTTATCATTTATAACTAGGACGGCATCTCTAATGTTTTTATCCATCGTCTCTAAATATAATAAGCGTTGTTGCATCTCGCGGGTTGCACTGAGTTTTTTTAATATATCCTCAGATGTATAATCAGATATTAAACCGCCTTGAAGTAAATCAACAACAGCAAATTGAGTAACATTCTTATCAACTTCAATAATAAAGGAATTGATATTATGAGAAACCTGTTTAACAAGTTCGCTTGTAAGCTGCTGGCTAGTGTTATGCAGAGCTTTTTTAGAGATTGAAGAAGATATAATATTTACCACAAGCAAGGGAATAATAGCAAATAATATACAGACTGTAATAAGTCTAGTTTTAATAGATAGAATTTTTTGGTTGGTCTTGTTCTTTTTAGGGATTAAGGTTTTTAGCTTTACAAACAAGCGGTTAATATTCATTTTGTTTTTTAATAGGGGGTTTTTAAGCTTATTTTTCATCAATGGCCTCCTCACTAGGTTTGATTAAATTTTATCATAATTTATACTTTTATGAAACAATAGAGGACCAATTCGAAAAAATAAGTCATATATGCTAGAAATAGGGTGTAATAATTAGTTGATATACATATTTACAAAGTAAATTCTATAAGTTGTTTTACAATGTTTACCTCGTATTTTATAAGAATATGAGGTAAACATTGTAAGGATCACCTATCATACTAATATTCCTAAAATTGAAATAGAAACTCAGTACCTTCATCTGGTGTACTGCGGACCACAACATTAATGGTGTGTCTGTCAGCTATCTGTTTTGCAATAGCAAGCCCAAGACCAGTGCCGTTTTTATTTTCTGAGGATTTCACTTTGTAAAAGCGGTCAAAAATATAAGGTAAATCTTTTGGTGCAATGCCAACACCTTTATCGCAGATGGACACTGTCTTACTTTTTAAAGAGATCCTTACGACACCGTTTGGAGAAGAGAATTTAACAGCATTGTCAAGAATGATCAAAAACATTTGGCGGAGGCGGCCATAATCACCCAATACTAAACATATCTGTGTATCCTGTTCTTGTTGGATTTGGATATTCTTTGATTGTGCTATATGTTGGGCAGTACGAATTGTATCACCTATCACATCACAAAGGTTAAGCTCCTGCATCTCTATTTTAAAATCTGTATTTTGAAGACGGGATAAATCAAGTAAATCATTAACCAATCTTTGAAGAAACAGGCTTTCATTCAGCATTTGACGGTGATAACTTTTTACTTGTAAAGGGTCAGTTACTACTTCATCACAAAGCGCTTCGAGAGAACCACGGATGACAGTGACTGGCGTTCTGAGTTCATGTGAAATGTTTGCAACAAAGTCTCGACGAAGCTTGAAGAGCTGTTCAGTTTCACGGCTGGCAATACCAAGCTGCACACTTAAAAGATCGATTGCGGAGGCAAGTTCACCTATCTCATCTTTTTTCTGCACACCCGTTTTAGCACTATAATCTCCTCTGGCAAGCTGGACAGCAGAATTTTTCATTTTTTTTAAAGGCCTTGTAAAAGAAACTGCAAGTGCGATGGATAAAAGAATAGATAATACGAGAGCTGAAGCTATACTAATTGTTAAAATGCCAATTCCCTGCAAAAGTGCCTCTTGCATGCCCTTTACCGGAGAATGGAGAAGGAGAGCTCCGACAACCTTGCCTTCTGAATAAATAGGGGTTCCTATGGTCAGGGTGGGGGTGCTTAAAAGGTTGCTGAACCCCTCGCTAAAGGTAGTGTTGTCCTTGAAAACTTCTTCTACAACAGCCTCAGCATCAAGAGGTAAATCCGCATAGTTATAGGCACTGCCTGCCATTTGTCCGCTTGTAATAAGACGGAGATCTTTGTCCACAATCCAGACATCAGTCATAGCAATCTCATCTAAAAAACGAAGATATGCACCGTAGCCGCCTTGTCTGCCCCCCATCATTCCCATGCCAGAATTTGGGCTGTTAATAAAACTTGAAAGCGTACTTGCCATTGTTACCGCGCGTTCTTCTAAATCTGTTTTGTGAAGTGCCATAGTGTGACGTTTAAAAAGAGTTATAAAAACGCTGCCGATTATAATAGAAAATAGAAGAAGTACAGCGGAAAAGTATAGTGTCAGTTTAAAGGCGATTTTATTTTTCATCGGCTTTGCCCTCAAATTTATAACCAACACCCCATATTGTTTTGATTTCCCAAGTATCATGAGGAGAGGCATCCAGCTTGGCACGAAGACGTTTAATATGCGAATCTACTGTCCGGCTGTCTCCAAAATAATCATACCCCCATAGGCTGTTGAGAAGATTATCACGAGAAAATACTTTATTTTTATTAGTAATAAGTGTCCACAAAAGTTCAATTTCTTTTTTGGTAAGGGATACGATCTGATCATTAAGGGTTACAACATAATCATCAAGATTGACTTTCAGATTGTCATAGGCATATTCTTGATGTTTTTGCTCGTCTACCCGTACGATCCTCCTTAAAATGGCACGGACCCTAGCCATTACCTCGCCAGGTGAAAAAGGTTTTACAATATAATCATCTGCACCAATATCGAGTCCCATAATTTTTTCAAAGTCCTCACCCCGTGCTGTAATCATGATAATGGGAACATTAGAAGTTTTACGGATTTCACGGCATACTTCAAACCCATCCATTTTGGGCATCATAACATCCAGCAGTACAATATCGGGATGAACTTTATGAAACAAGTCAATGGCTTCTAGTCCATCCAATGCAATTTTAGGCGTAAATCCTTCTTTTTTTGCATATTCCGCCAGAATAGAAGTAATTTGTTTATTATCATCAGTAATTAAAATGATTGACATAGAATCACCTCAATAGTTTTTAATACCCTATTATAACATGTTAGAGAAAAAATACTGTGGCAAAAGTATGTCTTTTGCAAATAAAACGTTACATATTTTAAAAATTAAAAACACACTTTTGCCACACTTTTTGGATATGCTATAGCCATAGTAAATCACAAGTTACTAAACCTAAAAAAACAAAATTAATAAGGAGGTCATTTTATATGAAAAATTTAAAAAAAGTAGTATCTCGAGGCGTAATGATACTTGCAGTAGGTGTCACTTCACTGACTGCTTATGCAGCTTCTAGCTATAATACGCCAGCTGAGGCGTTAGCTGGGGTAACGGGAAAAACGGTAGAGGGTATCGTAGCTGAAAGAGCTGAAACAGGGAAGACTTATGGCGCTATTGCAGATGAAGCTGGGAAGTTGACTGAGTTTAAGTCTGAGGTACTAGAAATTAAAAAGGACGCCTTAGCAGAGCGCGTGGCATCAGGAACTATGACACAAGGAAAAGCGGATGAAATTATTGCTGCATTAGAAAAAAATCAGATAAACTGTGATGGCACAGGGACTGCAAGAATAGGTCAAAATCTAGGTGCTGGCTTTGGCTGTGGTAACGGCAACGGTAACGGACTCGGCAATGGACGAGGTGGTGCAGGACGCGGCAATTGTGGAGTCGTTTATCAAGGACAATAAATAAGCATTAAAAATTCCCCTTAAGGTTATCAATAACCTTAAGGGGAATTTTTAGTGCTTTCTTTTAGCTTTACTAGCTGGTTTCTCTTTTAATAAGTTTACCAGGAATAAGAATCTCATCTGGGATTGAGGCGCCTTCCATAATTTGTTTTAAAAATAAAAAGGCGAGTTTAGCAATACTTTTTTGTTCTACACAGATAGTACTAAGTGCCGGAATAGAAATCTTACTTTGTTCAATATTATCAATACCAATAATTTTAATATCTTCAGGCACCTTCAGCCCAGAGGTGATAACGGCTTTCATGGCTCCAAGAGCCATCATATCATTTGATGCCATGATCCCATCAAACGCTATTCCTTTTTCAATAAGATCCATAACACTTGAATAACCACTCGAAAAGTTCCAGTCTCCTTGTACA
The DNA here is from genome assembly GCF_900095725.1 of Cellulosilyticum sp. I15G10I2. Lineage (NCBI taxonomy): Bacteria > Bacillati > Bacillota > Clostridia > Lachnospirales > Cellulosilyticaceae > Cellulosilyticum > Cellulosilyticum sp. I15G10I2. Next base: position 134,540 of record NZ_FMMP01000028.1, on the reverse strand, counting down.
GTGAGCTCTGGAAGCACCTCTAAGCCATTAACAAGAAGCGCACGGCGATAGCCTTCGCTTCGATTAAATGTGCTGATATAGTTAGGAAATCCTGTGATATGAACAATGCGCTTGCAGCCTTGTTCAATAAGATGACACGTTGCACTATAGCCGCAGTTAATATCATCCATATTGATGCGAGGAAAATAAGGATAGTTATTGGATACGACAATAGAAGGGATACAACCTTTTCTTGCTATTTCTAAAAATTCAGGATTGATATCCCCTACCCATATGATACCTCTTATTGCAGCTGGATTTTGTAAAAATGAAGGGGTTGACTGATTGCTGCTTACTTTTGTAAAAATAAGATCAAGATTATCATTTTTACAATATTTTTCAAGGTAATTGCATATTTCCATATGATAAGGCTGAGCAACCCTTTCGTTGGCCATATCGGGAAGAACATAAACTATCGCATTGGCGATGCCTTGTATAGGTTCGGATGTCATAGATTTATAAATAACTTTATTACCAGCACCGGGTAATTTTTCAATATAGCCTTGCTGTGCTAAAAGTGAAAGTGCCTTGCGAAGCGTCAGACGTTCTACCTTGTAATGGGTACTAAGCACTCTTTCGGCAGGTAAAAAAGATTCATATTCATAATGATTTTGTTCAATAAGCGTTTTTAAATCTCCATAAATTTGAAGATACAATGGAGAGGTCTTATTAGAGTAATCCATGGGGTAGCTCCTTTTAATAATGTTAATTAAATTATACTAAACTTGTCTTAGATAAAGCAATACCATTTTTTTATTATTTTTATACTATAAATTAGTAATTGGTATATAAAAAGTTTATGTTTGGTTTATTAAGTATAAACCTATTTTGTAATTAAAATTCCATTATTAGCATAAAAAATCATAATAATAAATAAAAATATATTAAAACTAATAAATGAATTGACAAATATGATAAAATATATTATATATAGAGTATAGATAATTGATTTGAAACAGGTATATACATAGTATACCGGTTTTGGAGGAGATTAAACATCTGGTTCATTTGAAAGTGTACCAACATACTGAATAGTATTTTTAAATTTTATTTTATATAAGGAGGGGTTTAAATGAGTAATACATTTAGATTAAACGGAAGTCTTCCCAAAATAGGTATTAGACCTACTATAGATGGAAGAAGAAGAGGCGTAAGAGAATCTTTAGAAGATAAAACAATGACAATGGCAAAGTTGGTAGCGGCCTTTTTAGAAGAAAATTTACGTCATCCAAGCGGTGAAAAAGTTGAGTGTGTTATCGCAGATTCAACAATAGGTGGTGTTGCAGAAGCAGCACGCTGTGAAGATAAATTCCAAAAGGAAAATGTAGGTGTTTCACTTACAGTAACGCCTTGCTGGTGTTATGGAACTGAAACAATTGATCAAAATCCACACCGCGTTAAAGCTATTTGGGGCTTTAATGGGACAGAAAGACCAGGGGCTGTATTTCTTGCAGCAGCAGCGGCAGGACATGACCAAATGGGACTTCCGGTATTTACAATCTATGGGAGAGACGTACAAGATGTAGTAGATAATACAATCCCAGAGGATGTACAAGAAAAATTAATCAAGTTTACAAAAGCAGGTCTTGCAGTAGCGACTATGAAAGATAAATCTTATTTATCAATTGGTAGCGTATCTATGGGAATAGCAGGTTCAGTAGTAGATCCTAATTTCTTTAGTGACTATCTTGGCATGAAAAATGAATATGTGGATATGTGTGAAATTTCTCGTCGTGTTGAAGAAGGCATCTATGATAAAGACGAATACGATAAAGCAATGGCTTGGACTCACGCAAACTGTAAAGAAGGTACAGACTTTAATGGCGCTGATGTTCAAAGAACAAGAGCACAAAAAGATGCTGATTGGGAATATATTGTTAAAATGGCAATTATCTGCCGTGATTTGATGGTAGGCAATCCAAAACTTGCAGATATGGGCTTTAGAGAAGAAGCTGAAGGACATAATGCAATTGCATCTGGATTCCAGGGACAAAGACATTGGACAGATTATCTGCCAAATGGAGACTTTATGGAAGCTATTCTTTGCTCTTCATTTGATTGGAATGGTATAAGAGAAGCTTTTATTGTAGCAACAGAAAACGACTCATTAAATGGTGTTGCTATGTTATTTGGCCATTTATTAACAAATACATCACAAATTTTCTCAGACGTTAGAACATACTGGAGTCCAGATGCTGTAAAGAGAGTTACAGGACATACGCTTACAGGTATGGCAGAAAATGGTCTTATTCATCTTATCAATTCAGGAGCCACAACTTTAGATGGTACAGGGCAACAGTCAGATAAAGACGGTAATCCGGTGATGAAACCTTACTGGGATATTACAGAAGAAGAAGCGAAGAAGTGCTTAGATGCAACAGTTTGGCCACCAGCTAATACAGAATACTTCAGAGGAGGCGGTTTCTCATCATGCTTCTTAAGTAAAGGAAGCATGCCTGTTACAATGAGCCGTATCTCTTTGGTAAAGGGACTTGGGCCTATTCTTCAAATTGCAGAGGGGTATACAGTGGATCTTCCAAAAGATGTACATGATGCACTTGATCAGCGTACAGATAGAACATGGCCAACAACATGGTTTGCACCAAAATTAACAGGTGAAGGTGTATTTAAAGACGTTTACAGCGTAATGAATGCTTGGTCAGCTAATCATGGCGCAGTAAGCTATGGTCATATTGGTGCAGATCTTATTACTTTAGCAGCAATGCTCAGAATACCAGTAGCTATGCACAATGTGGAAGAAGAAAGAATCTTCCGTCCAAAAACATGGGGCGCATTTGGTACTAAAGATTTAGAGGGCGCAGATTACAGAGCTTGTGAAACGTTTGGACCTCTTTATAAAAAGTGTTAATTATTCATTTATAAGTCATTAACTCCCTATTTATAGATAATTTATAGTAAAAGCAGATAGTGCAACGCTATCTGCTTTTATTAAGAAGCAAAGTTACAATGTAAAAAGCGTATTATTATATTTAAACAATTTAAAGAGGTGACATTATGTTAAAAAAAATACCAGCTATTATAACACCAGATCTTATGCATATTCTTATGTCAATGGGACATGGCGATGAAATTGTATTTGCAGATGGTAATTTTCCAGCAGACACGAATGCCAGGAGACTTGTTAGATGTGATGGACATACAGTAACTCAAATTTTAGAGGCTATACTTCCTTTCTTTCCACTTGATACTTATGCACCTACCTCAGTAGGTCTGATGCAAGTTGTAGAAGGTGACCCAACAGTACCAACAATTTGGGAAGATTATAAAGAAGTTATTAAGAAGCATGACGGTAAAGACGCAAAGATAGAATTTATTGAGAGATTCGATTTTTATGATAGAGCACAAAAGGCTTACGCTATTGTTGCGACAAGTGAAAGAGCTCTTTATGCTAATATTATTCTTAAAAAAGGTGTTGTTGTAGAATAAAAAAATCTCCTTACCTGATGATGGGTAAGGAGATTTTTTTGCTTGTGATAAAGACCTTATTTTTAAGAAATGCTATTCGTCAACAGTAAAGAAATAGCCTACGCCCCAAACTGTTTTTAAATATTTAGGTTTTTTGGGATCATCTTCTATTTTAATTCTTAAATGACGTATGTAGACCATGATGGTATTATCATCAACGATGGAATCATGCCATATACTTTCATACAATTGATCTTTGGTGAAAACTTGCTTGGTATTTTCTAAAAAAAATTTCATTAATTTAAGTTCTTTTGATGAAAGGGATATTTCTACACTGTTCTTATATAATCTGTAAGTTTGATAATCAAAGGTAAAAGGACCACAAACCAGCTGCTTATTACCGATACTTTTACCCAGATTTTTTTTGCTTCTGCGAAGATGTGCTTTTGCACGTGCACTTAGTTCAGCAGGACTAAAGGGTTTGGTAATATAATCATCAGCACCGAGTTCTAACCCCAATACTTTGTCATTTTCTTCTTTCTTACCGCTGAGCAATATGATTGGAATGTGAATATTAATATCATGAATACGTTTTAATAAGTCTAATCCATTGGCATCTCCAAGCATAATGTCAAGAAGAATTAAGTCATATGAATTAGAGCGTATCAAAAATAATGCATCAGAATCAGAAGATGCTTCTGTAACAGACATACTATCATATTTAAGAGCTGTTTTTACTAGTTTTCGTACTGCGCGGTCATCATCAATTATTAAAACTTGGGATTTCTCCATATCAGGCACCTGTTTTCATAGAGTATTATTTTAACACATTTAAGCGAAGTTTAGACGAAGAAGCAAGCGATTAATTGGTAAAAATTACTAAATACATATACTAGTTTATTAAAAAAAATTAAGAAAGTATTCAGAAATTATTAAGGTTTATTGGTTATTCTAGTATTAATAAATAAAATAATACGTTTAAATAATAATAATTAGTATACAATTAAGTATATCAAAGATAAAAAAAAAATGCAATTGCTTTGATAGACTCATCTACTTATTCGGAGGCGTTCAAATGAAACAAAAGAATCGCAATAGAATTATTATTATTTTATGCATCCTAGTGCTATTTGGTGTTGGGAATATTAGCTTTAGAGGATATATAGGGTTTAGAGATACTATTATTGAACAACAACAGCAGCATTTGTTGACGATATCAAAATCAATCTCTAGAAGCTTGGAACTTTATACGCACGAAAAGATGAATAGTTTAGACGTTTTATGCAGTTCCCCAAGCTTTCAAGAAAATTTAGATATTAATGATGAAGATGAGAGAAGTATAAAGTTAACTACTGAGCTTGAGACATTTTTTAATGCACAGGAGAATGAAGTAGACCATGTTTTGTTATTTGATGAACAAGGGCATATGATAACTCATTATCCTCAACAAACGGCGAGCATAGTAAATCTGATTAATCTAGATGACTATCAAACAGATCTTGATTATACGATGAGTCATCGTGACAAATATTTTGGTAAAGCTTATAAAGACAGAGATAATAATTACGCAATGAATATCTCTCGTCCTATTATAGTGGGGGACAATTTAAAGGGCATTCTTGTTAGCGTTATTGAGTTTGAAAACATGTATAAACGTTTGGTACAGCCCGCAAAAGCAGGCAGGCAGGGATACGCAATGGTAAAAGATAGTGAAGGTAACATCTTGATGCATCCGGTTAAAGAACAAATCGGTAATGATGTTATTGACTGGCGAAGAGAACAATATCCAGAATTAGACTACCAAGAATTAGAATTTTTAATAGATCAGCAGTTACAAGGTAAAGAAGGGACAGCTATTTATCACTCCTATTGGTGGCCAGAAGAAAGACTTGTGAGAGTAAAAAAAATGAATGCTTTCACTCCTACATATGTTTCTGATGAGGAGTTTTGGGTAGTAGCTGTTGTTATGTCCTATGATGAAATTCAAGAGCCTATTACAAGATATCTTATCATTACTATACTTATAGTGATTACATTCGTTATTGGATTTGCTTGGATAGCCTATACCATTATAAAAATGAAAAAAGATAGAGAAGCCTATCAGTTGGAAATGGATCACTTAAAGGAACTTAATTTGGTTGCAGAGGAGTTAAGAGTAAAAGATCTGGAATTACAACATGCAAGACGATTAAAGACGATTGGGACCTTAACAGGGGGGATTTCTCATGAATTTAATAATCTGCTTACGCCTATTATGGGACATTCAGAAATCATTTTGCAGCATATGCATTCTGATAATGAATTTTATGAAGGTGTGCAGGATATTTATGAAGCCTCAAAAAGAGCCAAAGAATTAATTGAACAGATTTTAATTTTTAGTCATGGTGAAAAAAACAAAAGGGTTTATAAGTGTTTAAAAATTGGTAAGGTAATCAAAGAGTCTATCAAATTTTTAAAACCAATACTACCCTCTAATATAAATGTGATAGTAAATAATAAAGATTGTGATGCATGGGTTTTAGGGAATGAAACAGATTTTCAACAAATCTTTATGAATATTTATACGAATGCTTACTATGCAATGAAAGAGAAAGGCGGCACATTAACTATTGGGGTTGAAGTCATTAAGGTTGAAGAGGATATGGAATTGCAAGAGAATAATGCAAAGACACAAAGCTACATTAGACTCTATATAACAGATACAGGCTGTGGGATGAATCAAGAAACAGTGAACCAAATATTTGATCCATTTTTTACTTCAAAACCACTAGGGGAAGGCACAGGACTTGGATTATCTGTAGTTCATGGGATTGTTAAAAAATATGGTGGAAAGATCACAGTTAAGAGTATTGTAGATCAAGGCAGTACATTTTATATTTATCTGCCAGTATACACAAAAACTCATGAGAGTTATGAAGTGACAGAGCAGAAAAAAACTAAAGGATATGAAAAAATTCTATTAGTTGATGACAATCAACAAATTACGAAAGTCTTAAAGAAAGGGTTATCTTATTTAGGATATAGAGTCAGCGCTTTTACAGATAGTATTGAGGCACTAAAAGAATTTTATACAAACGAAAATTATTATCAAGTGATTGTAGTGGATCAATCGATGCCTAATATAGAAGGATTAACTTTTGCAGCTAAAGTAAAAGCCATAAAAAATGATGTAAAAATAATCTTAATAACAGCTTATACAGATCAAGATATAGAAAAATTTTTAAAAGAGAGAATAATTGATGATTATATTATTAAGCCCTTTGCCCCACATGAACTAAGTGAATGTATTAGACGCTTTTTCGATAAATGACAAATAGTAAGGATGTGAAGGAATGGAATATTCACAGTTTGCTGAACGCAGTGTGTTGTTAAATTACAAACCAGAAAAAGATGAAGTCATAAGCTTTTTAAAAAGACAGGGATTGGCATTCGAAGAAGACATTGAGTACACAATGGTTCTCTTAGATAAAGAAAAAATTATTGCTACAGGTTCATTAAATGACAATGTTTTGAAATGCATTGTGGTTGATGATCGTTACAGGAATCTGGGATTAATGAATAAAGTCGTCACACATTTGATCCAAGAAGCCTATCAAAATAACCAAACCCATCTGTTTGTCTATACAAAACCAGCAAATGAACTTCAGTTTAATAGCTTGGGGTTTTACACAATTGAAAAGACAGAAGATGTCCTACTATTAGAAAATGCTAAAGATGGGATTGTAGATTTTATTAGGCAGCTTAAAAAAGAAAAACGACAAGGTGAAAAAATTGCTTCGATTGTCGTAAATTGTAATCCATTTACTAAGGGGCATAGATACTTAATAGAAACAGCAGCAGCAGATAATGATTGGGTGCATGTCTTTGTTGTATGTGAGGAAAAATCAGTTTTTCCTTCTCAGATAAGATATGAATTAGTCAAAGAAGGTACCCGGGATCTCAAAAACGTAAGCATACACAAAGGCATTGACTACATTATATCATCAGCTACATTTCCATCCTATTTTTTAAAGGAAGACCAAGACATTGTACAAATACATGCAAGACTTGATTTAAACATATTTGGTCTGTACATAGCAAAAGCACTGGAGGTTAATTCAAGATATATTGGAGAAGAACCTTATTGTATGGTGACCAAAAAATACAATGAAGAAATGAAAAAGGTGCTTCCTACATTTGGAATAGATGTCCATGAAATACCAAGAAAAGAGCAAGGGGGGGAAGCGGTAAGTGCATCCAGAGTTAGAAAGCTGCTAAAGGAGGATGATTTAGCAGCAATAAAAAAGATAGTACCCCCTACAACCTATAACTTCCTAATATCAAAGGCAGCACTGCCTATAATCAATAAAATTAAACAAATAGAGTCAAGACATTAAAGGAGAGGAAAAAATGGAAATAGTGCAAAAGGGTGTTGCAGGAACACTAGAGTCAAGTGATTTAATGGTAATGGTAGAAAAAAATGAAAAAAAGGAAATACAGATTCAGCTAAAAAGTTCCGTAGAACAGCAATTTGGTGATGAAATTAAAAAAGTTGTATTAATGGTATTAGAAGAGTTTGGGATAACAAGATGTAAGCTGTCTATAGCTGATAAGGGTGCATTAGATTGTACCATCATAGCAAGACTTAGAACAGCGCTCAGCCGCGCCTGTGACATGAAAGAGTTTAACTGGAGGGAACAAAAATGATTGGGAAATTAAGACGTACGATGCTGTATGTACCGGGGAATAATGCTGCAATGATTAGAGATGCTCATATATATGGTTCAGATTCAGTTATGTTTGACCTAGAAGATTCAATTTCTATTAAGGAAAAGGATTCAGCGCGTTTTTTAGTCTTTCAGGCCCTAAAAACAGTAGACTATGGGGATAAAGAAATCGTAATAAGGGTGAATGGGTTAGATACGCCCTTTGGCAGAGAAGATTTTAAAGCGATGGTCAATGCAAGACCAGATATTATAAGGCTACCTAAAACGGAGAAACCAGAAGATGTTATAGAAGCTGATCTACTCATTACAGAACTAGAAAAGGAAGCTGGCATAGAGGTTGGGACGATTAAGATGTTTGCTGCGATAGAAAGTGCCTTAGGCATCTTAAATGCTTATCCTATAGCAAGCGCAAGCAAAAGGTTAGTGGGTATTGCAATTGGTGCAGAGGATTTTGTAACAGACTTAAAAACGACAAGATCAAAAGAAGGTATAGAGCTTTTAGCTGCTAGAAGTCAAATCGTTTTTGCAGCAAGGGCGGCAAAGATATCGGCAATTGATACGGTTTTTTCAGACGTAGAGGATGAAGCGGGTCTCATCCAAGAAACAAAGCTCATAAAGCAGTTGGGTTTTGATGGCAAATCGGTTATCAATCCAAGGCAAATAGAGACAGTACATAACATATTTACCCCATCACAACCAGAGATTAAACATGCAAGACGAGTAATAGAAGCCATAAAGCAGGCAGAAGCAAACGGATTAGGTGTTATCGCATTAGATGGAAAAATGATAGATAAGCCAATCGTTGAAAGAGCAATCAGAGTCCTTGACCTCGCGAATGCAACTAGAACATATAATGAGGAAAGTGGTGAATTTCATGATTAATGCCATAGGGAGAGATATTCCAGATCAATTACCAGGTTATGGAAAACTAAAACATTATGATGGTTATGTGGGCGATGAGCTGCAAAAAGTGACAAAAAAGTTTAAAGAAAGATTAATCTATCCAAATCGTAAGAAAATCATATCAACGATTGAGCGGGCAGTAAAAGGCTGCGAACTCAAGGATGGCATGACTATATCTTTCCATCATCACTTTAGAAGTGGTGACCTCGTTATCAACATGGTTATGGATGTTATTGCAAGCTTGGGTATAAAAGATTTAACGGTAGCTGCAAGCTCCTTAACAGATATACATAAAGCTTTAATTCCTCATGTAAAAAACGGGGTGATAAAGAAGTTAGAAACCAGTGGTTTAAGAGGCGAGTTAGCAGAATTTATTTCCGATGGTTTTATGGAGGTACCTGTTCAAATCCGTTCACATGGAGGCAGAGCAAGAGCTATTTCTTCAGGTGAGATTAAGATAGATGTAGCGTTTTTAGGTGTACCTTCTTGTGATGCTTTTGGTAATGCTAATGGCTTCAGTGGAGATAATGCATGTGGTTCCCTAGGCTATGCAAAAGTGGATGCACTTTATGCAGAACATGTGGTTATGATTACAGACAATTTAGTGGATTATCCCAATATCCCCTTTAGTATTCCACAGTATCAAGTAGATTGTGTAGTAGTAGTAGATAAAGTAGGGGATAACGGAGGCATTATGTCAGATGCTACCCGCTTTACTAAGAATCCAAGAGATCTATTGATTGCTAAACATGCAGCAGATGTTATAGAAGCTTCTGGTTACTTCTATGATGGATTTTCTTTCCAAACAGGATCAGGGGGGGCTGCTTTAGCCGCAACTCGGTTTATGAGGGATAAAATGCTTGCTAAAAACATAAAGGCAAGCTTTGCTCTTGGAGGTATAACAGGTCAAATTGTTCAACTCCATGAAGAAGGGTTAATAGGTAAACTGCTTGACGTACAAAGCTTTGATTTAACAGCAGTTGGTTCTTTAAGAAAAAATCCTCTTCATTATGAAATAGATGCAACATATTATGCAAGTGCTTTTCAAGAGGGAAGTGCAGTTAATCAACTGGATGTGGTTGTATTAAGTGCTTTAGAAATAGACGTTGACTTTAATGTGAATGTCATAACCGGTTCGGATGGTGTTATAAGAGGTGCCTCAGGTGGGCATTGTGATACAGCAGCAGGGGCAAGTGTGACTATCGTTGTTGCACCACTGATGAGAGGTAGAATAGCAACGATCTGTGATCGTGTACATACGGTTGTTACACCAGGCAAAACTGTAGATGTGCTTGTAACAGATCAAGGCATCGCTGTAAATCCACTACGTCCAGAGCTAGAGGAAACCCTAAGAAGAGCAGGCTTACCTGTAGTTACCATACATCAACTTCAAGAAAAAGCACAAAAAGTGACAGGTAAACCCCATGAGATCAAAGTTAAAGACAGAATTGTCGGTGTTGTAAATTATCGTGATGGTTCTGTAATTGATGTGATTTACCAAGTTAGCAGATAAGGATAGATCTGTCATGAATCTTGAATTAATTCTTCAGCAATTATTATTATCTCGTGAGAAGCGAAAAGAAAAACAACATAACCTCATAAAAACTTATGGTAAAGGCGTCATTTCTTTTATGGTGAATATGCCGGGAGCTGCAAAGGATACAGCATTATCAAGACAAATACATGAGATAGGCATGCAGTTGTTAGATCAGTTTATAGCAGTAAATCACATAAAAGTGCTTTATCGTAGTGTAGAAAATAAAGTTACAGGAACAGAGGGGTATCTTGTTTTAGATTATCCGGCAAAAGAGCTAAAGAGGCGATTAATAGAAAAAGAGGATAAACACCCTATTGGCAGACTATTTGATTTTGATGTGATTGATGAAAATTATCAAATCTTATCAAGAACAATGTTTAATAAAAGCAGCAGAAAATGTTTGATATGTAATGAGGAAGCTGCTATTTGCAGACGTACTCAAAAACATACATATGAACAAATCATTCAAAAAATGGAGGATATGGTTCTGAAAAACAATCTATAAAAGGGTGTGATACAAAAAACAATAATAAAAATATGCTCAAGATCAAGTCTAGACTCAGAATGGAGTAATTATAGTATTAACTAAAAAGGGGAGGTATTCATTAATGAAAAAGAGTTTTAAACAAATCACAAAAGTAGTTGCATCAGTCATAGTATTAAGTTTTGCATTTACGGGTTGTCAATCTAAAGGGGGCACATACCCAAGTAAAAAAGTTGACTTTATTGCACCAGGAGGTGCAGGTGGTGGATGGGATACTGCTATTCGAACAGTTGCTCAAACACTTCAAACCACTAAGCTTATAACAGTTCCAATGCCAGTAACAAATCATGCAGGAGGAGGCGGGGCAGTTGCACTTGCTGACCTACAGAAAAAAGCAGGCGACGATCACACTATCGTTGTGTATTCGCCACCACTACTCTTAATTAATTTGAATGGTACATCAGAATACAGTTATAATGATTTAACACCTATTTCTAGACTTATAACAGATTATGGCTGCTTTGTTGTTTCAAAGAATTCAAAGTATAAAACTATCAATGAAATCTTTGATGCCTTAAAGGCAGATCCTAAGAGTGTAAAATTTGGTGGAAATTCAGCAGCAGGCAGTATGGATCATATTCAATTTATTGTAGCAGCACAAGCAGCTGGCATTGAAGATATCAGTCAATTAGACTATATTAGTTTCCAAAACAATGAAGGTGCAGCTCAATTATTGGGTGGACATATTGACTTATTATCAACTGGTCTTGCAGATGTTGCAGGTTTAGTTGAAAGTGGTGATTTATTAGCTTTAGCAAGTACAGCTGATGAGAGAGTTGGTACTGGTGTTTTAGCAGAGATCCCAACACTTAAAGAACAGGGTATTGACTCAGTATTTTATAACTGGAGAGGGTTATTTGGACCTAAAGATATGCCAGCAGATGTTCTCAAATTCTGGGAAGATACTTTAGCTAAAATGGTTGAAACTAAAGAATGGGATGAGGCGTGTACTAAAAACGGATGGACCAAATCCTATGCAAATTCCGCTGATTTTAAAACATTTTTAGATCAAACAAATGAGGAATATAAAGAAGTACTTGAAGATCTAGGCATGTTAGCTAAGTAAAATCTAAGAATCTGAATAAAGCCACTAGTTTGTGGCTTTGTTTTTTAAAACATAATAACAATTTATACACTATAATTTAAGAGGTGAAAAAATTGAACAAAAAAGTAAAAGTAGGGTTAGGCGTGACTATGTTTGGATTAACATATATAATTGGAGCCTTAGGATTACCAAGATCACCTGTAGGAGACCCCTTTGCGCCCATTGTATATCCGTTATTGTTAGGGATTCTTCTTACAGGGTGCGGTGCGATACAATTAGTAATAGGCATTATAAAGCAAAGCAAGGAAGAGAAACAGCCAGCAAAGAAATTTGAAGCAACACCGGTTTTCAAACTTATTGTTATAAGTGTTTTTGCAGCCATTGGCTATGCCTTGGTGTTTAGTGGTTTAGGCTATGTGATCTCAACGTTCTTATTCTTGGGAACAATTTTATTTTCACTTAATGGAAAAGATAAATGGAAAACAAATATTTTGGTAGCAATTATCTTTAGTATATCAGTTTACTTTTTATTCTCAAACATTTTAGCAATACCATTACCTAGAATTCCTATTCTAGATATATAAGGAGGTTATTAAATAATGGCTGAAATATTACAAAGCTTATTTCAGGGTTTTCAAGTAGCCCTAGCACCAGAAATGATTTTCTGGGTTACCCTTGGAGGGGTTCTTGGAACAATTGTTGGTATGCTACCGGGACTGGGCCCTGCTACAGGGGTTGCGGTTTTACTGCCGATCACCTTTACAATGGGACCTACTGCAGCGTTGATTACGATGTGTGGCATTTATTATGGGGCTATGTTTGGAGGTTCGAGAGCATCAATTCTTATTAATACACCAGGTGATGGAGCCGCCATGGCAGCAACCTTTGATGGTTATCCAATGGCTATGAACGGCCGGGCGGAATCAGCACTTGCAATGTCAGGTATTGCATCATTTATTGGTGGAACTATATCAGCGGTACTCATGGTTTTTGTAGCTGTACCTGTTGCTAGATTTGCTATTAAATTTGGTCCTGCTGAATACTGCCTGCTTATGGTAGCTGCTTTATCTATGACAGCTTCTATGTCTAAGAAAAACATGACTAATGGTTTTATATCTATGTTTCTTGGACTTATGGTCGCAACGGTAGGGTTGGATGCGCAATCAGGAACAAACCGTTTTACATTTGGTAATATGGAACTTCAAGGCGGGATTGATTTCTTAATTGTAATCATAGGTATATTTGCTATAGGTGAAGTATTTAAAAGTTATGGCAGTATCCTTACAGGTAAGAAAAAAATGCAGACTAAGTTTGGAAGAATATGGATTACAAAAGAGGATTGGAAAAAATCATGGTTACCTATTCTTAGAAGTACACCGCTAGGCTTTATTGTAGGCGCATTGCCAGGGGCTGGTGGAACGATGGCTGCTTTAATGGCTTATAATAATGAAAAGCAATTTTCAAAGAATCCTGAAGACTTTGGGAAAGGTGAAATTGTTGGTCTTGCAGCACCAGAAGCAGCAAACAATGCGGCCTCTGTAGGTGCGCTTATTCCGATGTTAACACTTGGTATTCCAGGTTCAGGAACAACGGCAATCATGATGGGTGCTCTACTCATGTTAGGCTTACAGCCAGGTCCATTGCTGTTCACACAACATCCAGCAGTCGCTTGGGGGTTGATTGCAAGTATGTTTGTCGGAAACTTGGTACTTGCACTTATTAATATTCCTTTGTGTGGTGTATTAGTCCGTGTACTTTCAGTACCGCCAAAAATTCTTTATCCATGTGTATTAGGTTTATCCTTTATTGGTGTTTATGCGATTGGAAATAGCACAATGGATTTCTATCTTATGTTGGGCTTTGGACTTCTTGGGATGTTACTAGAAAGTGTTAAAATACCAACAGCACCAATGATTTTAGGTGCAATTGTGGGTGGGACAATGGAAACTTCGTTTAGACAGGCATTAACAATATCAAATGGCAGCTTTGGGATATTCTTTAAATCACCTATTGCAATCTCATTGATTGTAATTACTATTGTATCAATCGTTTATCCAATGCTGAAAGATAGAATGTTAGAAAAAAGAAGAGCAAATGTATCAGCTTAAGCTATAAAAATTCGGAATATTGGAGAATAACAATGACTAATTCAAGAATCTATGAAAAAATAAGCCAATGTGCAATACAAGCCTTATTATATGAGGTAACAGCATCTCCAAAGCCTGGTTTAGTTGACCGCTATAATTGTGGTGCACATAAAGATATGGATATTTTCACCTTTATGAGCAGCAGTGCAGCCCTATCTAGTTACTTTTATGATTGCTGCGTTGAAACAATGAGAATGATAGAAAAGTCCGAAAATGAGTTTGATCGGTATGATAATCTATTTATGGTATTAAGAGGATTAGGCCTTAAAGCAGAAAAGAGCATGTACGAAGCAACAAAAGGCGTGAATACGCATAAGGGACTGATATTCTCTTTAGGGCTTATTGCTTCAGCGGCAACCATAGTATTCTACAAAACGGGTGATTTAGCCATTGATATTTTGGAGATATCAGAAGAAGTAAAAAAACTTGTCAAAGAATTGTGCGAAAAAGATTTTGTGGATATAGCTTTAAAAGAAGTGCTAAGTGCTGGAGAAAAACTTTATTTAAATTATGGTATTAAAGGAATTAGAGGAGAAGCTGAAGAAGGATTTCCAACTGTAACAAATCTGGCCTATCCAAAAATGTATGCATATATGCAGGATAGAGGTCATTCGATTAATGATATCTTAGTGAATGTACTCCTTCATTTAATGTCAATAACAGAAGATACAAATATACTTTCAAGACATGATATGACAACTCTAGTTGATGTACAGAAAAGAGCCAAAGAAGCATTAGAACTAGGTGGCATATTTACCGGAGATGGGAAAGCGTACGTTGAACATATGGACAGAGACTTCATAAGAAGAAATATTAGCCCTGGTGGAGCTGCAGATTTACTAGCGGTAACAATTATGTTTTACTTGCTGCAAAGATAATACATATAAAAATATCTTCAGGTGATGTCTCTAAGAAAAAACATAAATATATTATAAGACATGATATAAAATCCTAAAATGATGTGCAAAAATAGCCAAAAAGACATTAGAGGAGGGATATGTTTACTGATAATGAATACGTACGCTTCACATATAAAAACATCCTGTAGTTTAGCAACGCAACTTGCTAAACTACAGGATGTTTTATTGTCTCTATACTTTATGATCTAATTTTGATAATAGTTTTTCTATAGTTTTAGCAGATATGTAGTCATCATCTTTTTGAATAAGGAGTTTATCACGGCATTTTGAGCATTTTTTAATACAATCTTTGACCTTAAATTCAATATGATTATCTTCTAAAGCCTTAATTAATTTATTATAATGATAGGTATGTTTACAAATCTTATATTTTGACATAGACAGACCTCCGTTTTAAATTGGAAAAAGATAGTTGAATTAGCTAATAGCATATCATAAATAAAGTCAAAATGCTATAATGAGGGTGAAAGTAAGTAACAAATAAAACGAGTATAGATTATTCGTTAAAAGGGAGATTAAATGAAAATAATTAATCAAAGAGAATTTTACTTTAAAGCTAAACAAATCAAAAAGTTTTTAAAACTATTTGATGAGGCCTATAGGCCAGAAACAATTATTATCTATGAAAAAAGGCGGGATCTATTTAAAAATTTGTTGCCTATAGGGTTGTCTTTTTTACCTATATTATTTGGAAGAACAGAAGGTTTTTATAACATGGGTTCTGATACAATATGTCTATTTGTATTTTCAGAAAACGATGATGGAGAAGATAAGCAAAGTTTTCAGCTTTACACACTTCATGCATTATGTCATGAATTAAGGCATAGATTTCAGTATATGACAAACAGAATAATGAGTGAAGAGGATGCGGATAACTTCGCAACAGAATTCATGGACAAAAACTCCCGTGCCATTAAAAATATTATGAAATGGGAAGATGAGTGGGAAGTAGAAGAATACTAAAAAATCATAAGCCGCTATTTGCTTATGATTTTTTTAGTATAAGGTGTTTGAGCTTATTTTTAATGAGATCAACTATTTTGAACTTGCTTTTTGGAGGAAGAGAGAAATCTTGTTTTTGGGCTGATTTTTTATAAGCTGCCTCATAGAAATAAAGCTGTGAATCAAGAGGATCTGCCGGCGTACTTCTTAAAGAGTAAGTGCCATCACTATTTTGTACTCTGGCCTTTACATTGTCACGCATCATAGTATTCAGCCATTCTAAAATCTCCTGTTTATTGAATGCATCATAGATTGGGACAGCAACTTCTACACGACGTTCTGTGTTTCGTGTCATGAAGTCTCCAGAGGAAATAAAGATTTGGGCTCTTTCTTTAGAACCAAAGACATATATTCTAGAATGTTCAAGGAATCTCCCAACAATACTGATTACCGTCATGTTATGGGTATAACCTTCTATACCTGCTCTTACACAACAGATACCGCGTATAATCATGATAACTTTAACTCCTGCTTGTGAAGCCTCTATAAGTTTATTAATGATAATTTTGTCTGTGAGAGAGTTAACTTTTAAAATAATTTCACTTGTCTGTCCTTGGTTTGCATGAGCTATCTCTTGATCTATTAATTCAATAATTCTATTTTTGAAACATTTAGGAGCTACTAACAAATGGTGCGCATGTTTTACAAATTCCCCCATGAATAGACTGTTAAAAAGGGTGGAAGCTTCTATACCTATTTCTTTATGGGCGGTTAAAAGCGCAATGTCTGTATATATTTTTGCGGTCTTTTCATTAAAATTACCTGTTCCTACATGTGTAATATAAGTAATTTTATGACCTGATTTTCTTGTGATCAAAAGAAGCTTAGAATGAATCTTAAAACCTACGATACCATATATAACCTTGCAACCAGCTTCTTCTAATTGCTTAGACCACTCAATATTGTTTTCTTCATCAAATCTTGCGCGCAGCTCCACAACTACATTAACTTCTATCCCTTTTTCTGCTGCATTAACTAATGCATTGATAATCTTAGAATCTCTTGCTACCCTATAGAGTGTAATTTTTATTGAAATAACCTCAGGATCAATAGCTGATTCTTCTAAGAGTCTAATAAGGGCACTCATACTATCATAGGGATAGTGTAATAAAATATCTCTTTTTTGAATTTGCTTATACATAGGCTCTAGCTTATTAATAGTTACAGGTTGTTGTGGTTTAAGGGGTTTGAACACCAAATCTTCTAGAGGTGGCAATTTGTTTTCTAAATGAAATATAAACCCCATATCTAAAGGTGCATGGCGTAAAAAGACCTGACTTTGATCGAGTTCTAATTTTTTGCACAAATATCTAATAAGTTCTGTATTATAAGAGATATAAACTTCTAATCGGACAGCCGCAAGTTTTCTTCTTTTTTTAAGAAGTTCTTGCATGACTTCGCGATAGTCAATATCTACATCACCTATATCATCTTCTACATTAATATCTGCATTTCTCGTAATTCTGAAAATAATTTTATCTACTATAGATTTTTCATTAAATATTTTATCAATGAAATAATGTATAAGTTCTTCTATTAATACAAACTTCATTTGTGTTTGGTGAGGAATAAAAATAATGCGGTCAAAATGCTTATCAATAGGAACAATACCTAATTTTATATTATTATTTTTTGAAAGTATATGTACGCCTATATAAAGTTTTTTGTTTTCAAGAAATGGAAAGGGATGGTGCCTATCAATAATCTGGGGCGATACAAGTGGAAAAATTTGATTCATAAAATACGTTTCTAAATAACATTTTTCTTCAGCATTTAAGTTAGCTATTCTGCTGTGTACTATATTATAGGCACTTAGATCCATCATACTATCCCAATATACTCTGTCTCTTTTTTCTTTGAGATGTTGAAGGGTTTGGTTCACACTATCAATTTGTTCTTGGGGTGTCATACCTGTTCTAGATTCTTTAACTTCAGCTTTTAAAAGCGTTTGATCTAGCAAACTCCCCATTCTTACCATATAAAATTCATCTAAATTACTGCAGTAGATGGCAGAAAAACGCAATCTTTCATACACAGGATTTGCTGCATTATCAGCCTCATCTAATACACGTTCATTAAATTTTAACCAACTAAGCTCACGATTGATATAAAGATCATATTTTTTTTCGTTCATTATAGTCACCATCCATTAATTTTTCAATGAGAAAACCTTCACGAATGCCTTTTTTTAATATCACTATTTGCTGGATGTTCATTTTATTAACCAGCGTTTGAAGTACAATCATTCCTGGAATAATAGTCAGTAAACGCTCAGGCAGAACTTTATTAATAACCTTTGCACCCTGTATACCTAAATGATCTATAGTTTGTTGCATCATATCAAGATCTTGGGGAGTTAATACATAGCCGTGCAGCGTATTATTATTTTTTGAGAGTTCTCGATGAAGTTTTGCAGTAGCCCTTGCTGTTCCGCCGATAGCATAAAGTGTTTTATGACTATTATTAGAAATAAAGGAGTGGGCATCTAAATGTTTTTCTACACAAGTTGTTATTTTTTGACTTTCATCTGTGTTTGGGAAAAAGCCTTCGACGTGGTCTTTATACATCCTGAGAGAACCAATGGGTAAACTTGTACTGGCAATAAGGTTTTTATCTTTACACTCAATAATCTGAGCACTTCCACCACCTATATCACAACCTATAAAGCTGGTTGCAAGAAGAGAGTTTTTTAAGCTGACGTAATCATAATAAGCTTCTTCAGTCCCCGTAATAGGTAGAATGGTAAGACCAGCTTTTTGTTTTATGAGCTCCACAACCGCTTCTAAATTATCTATATTTCGTAGGGACGCTGTTGCAAAGCACCAATAGTTATTACATCCCATTAACTGAATATGTCCATACATATAGATAAGGATACGTTTAAGTTTTTCAATGCCTTGCGAGGTTAATTGATTTTTTTCTATATAGTTAAGAATACCTAAGTAGGTTTTTTCATCAAATACTTTCACATATTTATTCTGATTAAATTTATAAATTACCAGTCTTACAGTGTTAGAACCTAGGTCAATTAATCCATAATGCATAGTATACCTCCGCTTTGTGATAGATATTTTGATTCTATCAAATAGATAAGAATTTAGCAAATATAGCAAATACTGCAATCCTGCTGTTTGCATTTTTTCTTGAGTTTTGCAAGTTCTGCTGAAAAGTCATTCATATTATCAAATTGCGTATTTTGATTAGTTATAGCAGCTATAGACAATGTAGCGATGGGGAATTTTTCTAAAATACCGTGTCTGTTTTTTGAAGCAATATAGCCATTTTTAAGATCTTCCTCAGTATAACATTTGCGAACAGCGACTTCGAAATCAGATATAATCTGTTCACATAAATTAGTACAATCATGAAAAGGAAGTATCATAATGAAATCATCTCCACCAATATGACCTGCAAAACCATTTGGAGGTTTATGTGTAATGATAATCTGAGTAAGCAGTTTAAGCATAATATCTCCTTTGCCAAAACCGTAGACATCATTATAAGCTTTGAAGTTATCTAGATCAAAATAGAGAGCGCTAAAAGGGGATCCAGAGCACAAGCATTCAGCTAATTTTTGATCAATAACTAAGTTTCCAGGAAGTCCAGAAAGTGGATTAAGCTGTTTCGCATTTGTTACTTCAACTTCCATTGCCTTCTCAAGTAATTCTTTAACCGTTACAATACCTAAATAGTTATTATTGTGGGTAATTGTTATAAAATCATATAATTTATCAGTAGATCTGGACATAGCGAGCTTGGCAACTGTGTTGATTGATGTTTGATAATCAACAGACAGAAATTTTGTCTGCATAAGTGTCGAGATAGTTTTTTTTTGATTCAAGCTAAAGCCATAGCGCCCGCTAAGATGCGTAGTTATAAGTGTTCTTGTAACGACTCCGATGACTTGTTTATTCTTTATAACACATACGCCAAGGAGAGACGGATTTGACAAAAATAAGCTATAGACATCTTCAACAGTAGATGCAGGATCTACTGTTTTTTCTTCTTTACAGAGATTACCTATATAAGTATAGGAAAGAGAGTTGGTATAAAGATGATTTCTTTGTTGATTAAGTTTTTGAAGGGTATTTATTACACAAGTATCTATAGGCGAAATGGTTTCCTGGGGTTTTTGTATAAAATAGCCTTGCCCATATTGGACACCAAGGGTGACAAGGGTAGATAACTCCTCTATTCTTTCAATGCCTTCAGCTATCAGATGTATATTAGAAAGCTTTGATAATTCTATCATACTTTTAACTAAGGCATACTTAATACTATCGGTATCAATATTTCTAATCAAGTTCATATCAAGTTTAATGTAGTGAGGCTTAACATCGCAGATAAGATTAAGGCCTGAATAACCTGCACCAGCATCATCAATAGCGATTTTGTAATTTTGCTGCTTGTAGTGTGTGATAGTAGATCTAAAGCCTATAATGTCTTTAATAGCATTGCGCTCTGTTATTTCAAAAATAATATTTTCAGGCTTCATTGCATATTTTTCTAGATATTCCTTTGTAAAACCTTCTTTAAATTTTATATCGTGAATAACGTTAGGATTAACATTAAGAAATAGTTTTTCATTAGGCAGAAGCTTATGGGCTGCCTCAAGAGCCTTAGTGCGGCATAATAGTTCTAGATCCCATAATCTATTATATTGAGTTGCCAGTGAAAATAACTCATCAGGATTTTGAATAATGATATTTTTAGTAAGTCTGCTAAGTGCTTCATAACCTAAAATAGAGGTATCGCGAAGTGATACTATAGGTTGGAAAACAGTCTTAATTTGCTTTTCTTCAATGATGTTATTAAATTGTTCCTTAATAGTTAATGGCAGAGGATTCATTTTCTAGACCTTTCTTAAGTACATAAAATAAAAACTATTGGTTCCGTATTGTAAGTTTTTCTTTCATCATAACACTATAGGCGTGATTGAAAGTTAGATTTGTGTAAAATTTTCTTTAAATTGGTATTAAATACAAAGAAAATGTAGAAAAATGGATATAAGTAACTCAATATGAAATTAAAAAGGTTACAGACCTTAGCGTCTGTAACCTTTTTAAAATTTAAATACACATAGTGCCATTATGAGGAACTAAGTATTTCTTCAATAACAGTTATTTCTTGGACTGTAAATTCCAAATGTTTAATAGTATCTACACAATCTTCAATCTGACTTACCTTACTGGCACCTATTAATACAGAGGTGATTTTATTTTCGCGAAGAACCCAGGCCAGAGCCATTTGGGCGAGTGTTTGATTACGTTTAGCTGCTAGATCATTTAAGGCTCTTAGTTTTTTGAGTAAACCATCTGTAATATCTTCAGGTTTCATAAAAACACTTTGGCCACCGGCTCTAGAGTCTTGTGGAATACCATTTAAGTAACGATTTGTTAATTTACCTCCAGCCAGAGGTGAGAAAGCTATAGAACCTACTTTTTCTTCATCTAAAACATCAAGCAACCCGTCTTCTACCCAGCGTTCAAGCATAGAGTATTTTGGCTGATGAATAAGACAAGGCGTTCCAAGTGATTTAAGAAGAGTGATGGCTTTTTTTGCCTCATCGGCTTTATAGTTTGAAATACCGACATATAGGGCTTTGCCTTGTCTTACTATTAAATCAAGTGCGCCCATTGTTTCCTCTAAAGGTGTATTGGGATCTGGTCTGTGATGGTAGAAAATATCAACATAGTCGAGACTCATTCTTTTTAAGCTCTGGTCTAAACTAGATACCAAATATTTTTTAGATCCCCAATCTCCATATGGACCTGGCCACATTGTGTAACCTGCTTTTGTAGAAATAATGAGTTCATCTCTATAAGGGGCTAAATCTTCTTTTAGAATGCTTCCAAAGTTAAGTTCAGCTGAACCTGGCGGGGGACCGTAGTTATTTGCGAGGTCAAAGTGTGTTATACCAAGATCAAATGCACGTCTAAGCATCAGACGGCTATTTGAGAGGACATTAATATCACCAAAATTATGCCAAAGACCTAAAGAAATGACCGGCAGCCTTAAGCCACTGTTACCACATCTGTTATATTTCATATTTTCGTAACGATCTTCTCGTGCTACATATGCCATATTGACACCTCCTGTTTTTTAAAATAAGCTTACTTGATATCTAACAGTATAGCCTCTTTATGACAGTAAAAACATTCTCCTATAACGCTTAAACATAGTATAATGTCTTAATTATTTTAACAGATAGAAAAAGTTTGTTTTATATTACAAAAATTTATGAGATTTTAATATAACACTATATAAAAATGAATTTCATTTTCCTATACTTATTTATATTTATAAAGTGATTACTAAAATAGAAAAAAGCTTTCTGCATGTGTGGTAATAAAGTACAAAAAAGAATAATAAATTCATAGAGGGTATAGGAAAAATAGTATAGAATGAAAATAAATAAGGGGGAATGTCATGGAACATCAGGTGAGAATAGTTGATGAGCATAATAAACTTATAAAAATATTAGATGCTGAAAATGGAGAATTACTTCATAATGTACTTGTTCATGAACATGAGTATCACGCCCCTTGTGGAGGCAATAGGACTTGCAAAAAATGCAAGGTTCAAATTAAAAATGATATAGCTCATACGCCAGAAGAAAAGCGTGTTTTTAATAAAGAAGAAATAAAACTAGGCATGCATTTGGCTTGTATGCTACAGGTAACAGAGGATATTACTATTGAACTTAGATACAATAGATATCAGATTGCGGAAAACAACTATGAAATGACTGATATAGATCCAATTATTAAAAGAACCTGTATAGCTATAAATACATTAAAGCATGATGCAAAAGAAGATTATGCTACTACTTTAAAAAAGAAGATAGGGGCTAATAAAATAAGTGTAGAAGTTGTTAAAAAATTATCGTATTTTATTTTGGAACAGGCAGATAAAGTTATTGTTATTCATGATGACAATAAGATAATAGGTATTACAGAAAAACTAGAAGAAGGTTATGGTATTGCTATAGATATTGGGACAACTACTATTGTAAGTTATTTATATAGCCTTTCAACTGGTGAATATAAAGATGTTATATCAGAAATTAATTATCAAAAAAACTTTGGTTTTGATGTTATTGCACGTATTAAGTATGCGCATGAAACAAAAGGGTTAGAGGCACTTCACAAAGTGGTTACCAGTCAGATCAATAGTATGATAAAAAGTTTACTCAATAAAAATAACCTCAATAAAGATCAGCTGGATGAACTTATCATAGTCGGCAATACAGTGATGATGCACTTGTTTATAGGGGCAAACCCTAAGGATATAGGGACTGCACCGTTTACTCCAATTTTTACAGAATCTATTTATACAAGTGCTTTGGACTTGGATCTAGATGTGCCTAGCCATTGTCAGGCACTGATTTTGCCCAGTATAGCAGCTTATGTAGGAGCTGACATTGTAAGTGGCATGATTGCAACCGAGATGAACAAGAAAGATACTTGCGTACTGCTTATAGATATTGGTACTAATGGAGAAATAGCATTAGTTAACCACGGGCAGATTACATGTTGTGCTACGGCAGCAGGACCTGCTTTTGAAGGAGCAAATATTGCTTATGGAGTAGGGGGGGTTTTTGGGGCCATTAATAAGATATTTAACGGGGGAAGTAAAGTATCTTATGCCACAATAAATGACGAACCACCTATTGGTATATGTGGATCAGGCCTTATTGATGGGATAGCCTATATGTTGAATCAAGGTTACATAGATGAAACAGGTTATTTAGAAGGGGACGATTTAGTAGAAGTAGAAGAAATGAGTGCTCTTGAAATAGCCCAAAAGCAAGATGATACAAAAATTTATATTACACAAAAAGATATTAGAGAAATTCAATTGGCAAAAGGTTCAATAAGGGCAGGCATAGATACAATGATCTATGAAAGTGGTATACGTATAGAGCAAATTGATAAAGTATATGTTGCAGGCGGATTTGGAAGTTATATGAACAAAGAAAGTGCGCTTAGAATAGGCTTATTGCCAAGAGCCCTAGAAGATAAGATTGAGAGTATTGGTAACTCTGCGGGGATGGGTGCTATTAAAGTTCTTTTAAATAAGAAGCATTTAGATGCAGCACATCAAATAAAAGAGCAGTGCAGGTATGTAGAACTATC
This sequence comes from Cellulosilyticum sp. I15G10I2, assembly GCF_900095725.1. Taxonomy (NCBI): domain Bacteria; kingdom Bacillati; phylum Bacillota; class Clostridia; order Lachnospirales; family Cellulosilyticaceae; genus Cellulosilyticum; species Cellulosilyticum sp. I15G10I2. The sequence goes on along the minus strand of NZ_FMMP01000028.1, from coordinate 110,133 downwards.
AAACAGTGTAAAGTTCATGGATTACTATATGGAGTCTATGAGTTTTTAATAAAAAATAAAAATACATATATTATGGAGGGATTAGGATAATGAGTATTACACTTCAAATTTCTGAAAGCTTACAAAAAGGTAGATTAAAAGACGTTAAAGAACTTATTAACAAAGCACTAGAAGAGGGTATTGCAGCAGATGTTATTCTTAATGAAGGCTTGCTTGCAGGGATGGATATTATTGGTGGTAAATTTAAAAGAAATGAAGTTTATGTACCAGAAGTACTTATCGCTGCCAGAGCAATGAATGCAGGTGCTGAAATTCTTAAACCTAAACTTGTGGATATGGGCGTAAAAGCGATTGGTAAAGTTGTGCTATGTACTGTAAAAGGTGACCTCCATGATATTGGTAAAAACTTAGTGAAAATGATGTTAGAAGGTAAAGGCTTGGAAGTCATTGACCTAGGCATCGATATTTCAGCAGAAAAAGTAGTGGAAGCTGTTAAAACACATAATCCAGAAATTGTAGCTTTATCAGCACTGCTTACAACCACTATGGGTGAACAAAAAGTTGTGATTGATGCATTAAAAGAAGCAGGACTCAGAGATCAAATCAAAGTTATGATAGGAGGCGCCCCAGTAACACAATCTTATGCAGATGAGATTGGTGCAGATGCCTTTACACCCGATGCTGCAACATGTGCAGAAGTTGCAAAAGAGTTTGTAGTAGCTTAATAAAAAAGTTATGAAACTTCTATTTTTAAGAGTGCCCTCAAAATGTTGAGCGCACTCTTTATTCATATATTTTTATAGACTAACCTTATTCTAAGTATATAATAAGTATATAGGACTTAGAGCAGGAGGCAAAATCAAAGTGGACGAAGCAAAAGTTAAGTTAAGTATTATGCGTTATCACGAAGCTACAGAAGTTACAAGTCATTATATTATGTTTAAAGATAATGCTGAAAATATTCCTTGTAATACAAAGTTTTGTGAGGAGTTTAAGAGATTAACAGGCAAGAAGCTGCCTTGTATGAATATTAAAAAGTATTACTGTGAGCAAGCTGCAAGACTTGGAGAATGTTATGTTTATTATTGTCCTATTGGTTTTTGCCATTGGATTGCACCTATTATCAGCGAGGGAAGAATACAAGGAGCTGTGTATGGGGGCCCTGTGCTTATAACAGATAAACAAGAATATCTTTTTGAGGAGTTAGTTGCCAAAAATGATATTCCGCTAAAGGAAGCCCATGATCTTTATATTTACCTTGAGTCTATACAGCAAATAAAACCTCAGAGGGTTACAGCACTTTCAGAAATGCTTCTTTTAGTTTCAAAAAGTGTCAGCGATATAGAATATGTAAAATCCATAGACCATCAAACACTTGTTAATAAGCAGCAAGAAGAGTTGTACCAATCTATTAATAGAATTAAAGAAAACCTGAGCATAAGCAATATAAAGTACTCTATTGATAAGGAAAAATATCTTTTAAGTGCCATAGAGGATTTAAATATAGAAGAAACTAAGCAAATATTAAATGAAATACTAGTAGAACTCTTTGCAAGCGGCGGAGAAGATACAGATATTCTTATTACAAGAATACTTGAGCTCGTTGTGATCCTGTCTAAAGGTGCTTTGGCCGGAGGCGTAAACTATGTAGAGGTATTTTGGCTCAATGGTATTTGTATGAAAGAAATTTTTGAAATTAATACCATCGAGGAACTTTACCTGTGGCTTACACCGATGCTTGAGAGATTTATGGATCTATTATTTAAAAACAGAGAGATAAAATATGCAGATATTATTCATAAAGCTTGTATGTATATTAAAGAAAACTATATGAATAAGATAACATTAGAAGATGTTGCAGGGATTGCTAAAGTTACACCTAATTATTTAAGTAAAATCTTTAAAGAAAGTATGGGAAAGACATTTACCCACTACCTTAATTTAATTAGGATTGAAAACAGCAAAAAGATGTTAATGCATGAGGATATGACACTGGAAGAAATAGCGATTAAATCAGGATTTACGGATCAAAGTTATTTTACTAAAGTATTTAAGAAGCTTATGGATATTTCGCCTAAAAAATATAGGCAGTCTTATATAAGACACAGTCAGGATCTAGATTAGAAAGAGGTGTTTAAGATGAACATTGACTTTGAATTGTTAAAACAAGAATGTTCGGTATTAAAAGCTGATCGCGTTGCAGTGATTGATGTAGAGAAAATAGTGTTTAGACAAGAACTAAGAGATATGTGTAAAAGTAATGTGTGTGGGAAATACGGCACAAATTGGGCATGTCCTCCGGGGATAGGAGAACTAGAAGAAGTTAAAATAAGAGCAGAGGAATATGCCAAAGCTTTAGTGATACAGACGGTTTATCAATTAGAAGACTCTTTTGATTTTGAGGGGATGCTGGAATCTAAAAAGGAACATAAAAAAGTTCTGGAAAAAATTTTTAACAGAATTAAAGAAATATATCCTGAAATAGATAAGATGGCATTAAGTGCAGGAGGATGCGAATACTGTGAGAAATGTACTTACTTAGAAAACCAGCCTTGCAGATTTCCAGATCAACTGATTGCACCGATAGAAGGCTATGGCATAGATGTAACTGCACTTGCAAATACAAGCGGTATACCTTATAATAACGGACCAAATACAGTATCTTATATGAGTGCTGTATTGTTTAAATAGAGTGCATTAAGATTTTTAGGAGGCGTTATAAATGTATAATGTTTTAGAATATGCAAAAGGGATACAACTTACGGATACAGTGATTCAAACAGAAACAGAAAAATATATTGATAATCTCACAAAGCCTGTAGGAGCTCTAGGGCAGCTAGAAGAAATAGTGATAAAGCTTGCCGGTATACAATGCACTCAAAAGATCAATATCAATAAAAAGGTAGTTGTAATTATGTGTGCAGATAACGGGGTATATGATGAGGGTGTAAGTGAATGTCCACAAGATGTAACCCAGCAAGTTACCTATAATTTTACAAGAGGGATAACCGGGATTAACAGGATGACAAGTTTTTCAAAGTCTGATATTTACATAGTGGATATAGGGGTAAAGGGAGAAATCAATTCGCCTCTTGTACATAATAAAAAGATTAGAGAGAGTACCTCCAATATGTGTAATGAGCCAGCTATGACCAAAGATGAGGCGATAAAGGCCATTAATATTGGCATAGAAGCTGTTGAAGCGTTGGTTGGTGAAGGCTATGAAGTATTTGGAACAGGGGAGATGGGAATAGGCAACACGACTACATCAGCAGCAGTACTGAGTGTACTTACTGGTGAGGAGATAAAAAATGTTGTTGGCCAAGGAGCAGGTGTAAAAGAAGATACCTTTAATAGAAAGGTAAATGCCATCAGCAGAGCAATTGATAAAAATAATCCTGAGAAAGAGGATATCATAGATGTCCTGGCAAAAGTAGGCGGTTTTGATTTAGCAGGACTATGCGGTGTATTTATTGGAGCTGCAAGAAATAAAAAAGCAGTAGTGATAGATGGATTTATCTCTGCTGTTGCAGCACTTTGTGCCTGCCGAATAGAGCCTAAGTGTGTACATTATATGTTCCCATCTCATATGTCACAGGAAACAGGCATGCGTATTGCAATGGATGCTTTGGGGTTAAAACCTTACTTTTATGTTGATATGAGACTCGGAGAAGGAACAGGCTGTACATTGACCTTTCAGTTGATGGATATGGCCCTTCATACGTTATATACGATGGCAACTTTTGAAGAAGCGTCTATTGAGAAAAAGAATTATATAGGGATATGGAAATAAGAAGTATAGCTATTTGCAAAAAAAGAATAAAAAGTCATAAAAACGATTTCTCTCAAATAATGAGCAAAGAATTTATAGTAAATACCACTAATAAATAGAGGGTGAAGTTATTCTATTTTACTAAAAGTAAGGCAGCTTAAGTCACGTAAATCTTTCAAATAAAAGGATTAAATTAAAATCTATTTATCTCTCTTTTAAGTATACTGTAACTACAAACAAACAGCGTACGTACTTTTTAAAATTAAAATTTAATTTAAATAAAAGGGAGAGATAATAATGGTATTTAAAAATCTAGCATATCAATCAGCAGACGAGCTTGTATATGGTTTATCAAAAAAACCAGTCATACTTAAAAACGGTTTATCAATCGGTGGGGGAAACGTCATTCCGGAAATTAACTTTACACTTCCGACGATGAGTATTACACAGGATACCATGCCGCAAGTTTTAGAACAATACAGAGGTCTTATGGAAGATATCTGTAAAAGAGCAGTAGATTTATATGTACCAGAATTTGTAGCAGAAATAGAAGTATTACCGCCAATGACTTTTAATCCGCAGTGGGGGATTGAAGTAACCAAGGTAGTTAGAGACATCATGTATCATTATGAAAATAAGTATGGCATAAAAGGTGCTGTGAGAATTACACCTGTTGATATTAGAGAAGACAGAGCCACCACGCATATGTGGAGCGGGCAAAATTGGGATAATATTATGACACTATTTGAAGGGGCTGCAAAAGCTGGAGCAGAGCTCTTAGCGATTGAGTCTATCGGGGGCAAAGAAGTTCATGATGATGCAACGATGTTTGCTGATATGCGACAAGCTGTTTTTGCACTAGGAGTCCTTGGCTGCAAAGATATGAAAAAACTTTGGAGAGCAATTGACGATATCGCCAGGAAAACAGGTGCAGTAACGGCTGGAGATACAGCATGCGGTTTTGCAAATACAGCGATGGTGCTTGCAGACCGTAAGTTTGTAACAAAATCTTACGCAGCAGTTATTAGGGTTATGACCGCTGTAAGATCGCTTGTTGCTTATGAAGAAGGGGCAAGAGGGCCGCATAAGGACTGTGGTTATGAAGGTGTATATGTAAAAGCAATTACAGGAACACCTATCTCAATGGAAGGTAAAACAGCAGCCTGTGCACACCTTTCACCAGTCGGTAATATAGCGGCAGCTATGGCAGACCTTTGGAGTAATGAAGCAATACAAAATATCAAGCTTCTAGGAGGAATGGCACCAACTGTTTCTTTTGAGCAGCTTGTCTATGATTGCAGGCTGATGAATGAAGCTACTAAGAGAGGCGACGCTACAAGGCTTCTTATGAGAGACTTACTCGTAGACTCTGATAGTTATTATGATCCTCAAGCTTATGTTTTAAGACCAGATGTAGTTATGGACTTATCAAAAGAAATTCTTAGTGTTGACGGACATTTCAATAGAGTTAAAAAAGCAGCAGAAGTAACGATACAAACACTTAAAGATGCTCACAAAGCTGGTAAAGTCCTTATCGAAGAAAGAGAGCTCAGTATATTAGATACGCTGGGAGAGCAAGTGGCAGGGATTATAAATGATGAAGCTGCATTTATTGAAGAGATGAAAGATGAGTGTGATCCAGTTAAATTTGATCCTAAAAAATATGATCTGTAGTTATATCTTTTAATAAATATAAAATCCCTCAGTATTTTCTGTCTGAGGGATTTTATAGACTTATAAACAAAGGAGAGAGAGCTATGCTTGTCGATATAATATGCGGATTTTTAGGAGCAGGTAAGACAACACTTATCAATAAATTAATTACGGTTTATAAAAAAAGAGGTGAGAAGATTGTTATTATAGAGAATGAATATGGCAGCGTAAATATTGATAAGTATCTGTTTGAAGATGAAAATATAGGGGTCTATGAGATGACAAGCGGATGCTTGTGCTGCACTTTAAAGGGCAATTTAGAACTTAGTCTGCAAGAGATAAGAGATCATATCAAACCAGACAGGGTGATCATAGAACCATCTGGTATTTTTGTTATAGATGAGATGCTGAGTGTTTTTAACACCATAGACTTTCAAATGTTTAAGCTGAATCAGATTATTACAGTCGTAGACAGTATGCATTTTATGCGTTATCGTCATAAATATAATGCCTTACTCGGTGTACAGATTAAACAGGCGCATGTAATCGTTGTCAGTAAGATTTCAGAGCAAGGAGATAGAAAGGTTCTAAAAAATGAGATTAGAATATTTAACAGCAAGGCTCCTATTATTATGAAGCCGTGGGAAGATCTAGGGATGGATGAATTAGAACAAATTGTAAATAAAATGCAGTCCACTAAAAAATTTTCCTCCCGAAAGATCAGAGTGACTTCCGCTATTATTTACCAAAAACATGAGATTATCCCTCATCAATTTACAACCGAGACCCTTCAAGCAGAAAAAAACTATAGCAGAGAGGCATTTGAGATACTTATCAAGGATTTAGAAGCTAAAGCTATATTAAGATGTAAAGGTTTTATAAATATAGAGGAAAAGAACTATCTTTTTCAATATGTAGATGGGACCTATAGTTTAGAGGAAACTGTGATGCCTATTAAAGATCATACTTTAGTATTGATAGGAAATATGTAAATATCTTATGATGTAGCATTTTAATAATAGCTAAATAATCCTAAAAGTGAGGAGGCAAGTCTTAAAAAGTTAAGTTTTAATATTAAACGCCATTTATTGATTAAAAGAATGTTATTTGTGAATGTCTATTTACTAAGCGTGAAGCAATAAAAAAATAATAAAAAACATAAGTTCTTAAAATATAAAATCCTGCTGGTGTTATATAATAAAATCAAAAATGCTGGAGGTTGGGATATGAATGCTAAAAAATTAGTTTTAGATGCCATAAGAAATGAACAAACCGAAAGAGCACCCTGGGTACCATTTGTAGGATGTCATGCAGCAAGTCTTATAGGGGTTAATGCAGAAGAGTATTTTAAGAGCAGTGAACATATTTTTAATGGCGTAACAAAGGCTTACGAGGACTACAGGCCAGATGGACTTCCAGTCCTTTTTGATCTTCAAGTAGAGGCAGAAGCTTTAGGCTGTGGACTTAAATATGCAGAGAATAATCCGCCTTCTGTTGCAACACATCCATTAGTTGATGGGGTTAAACTAGAAGATTTAAAAGTACCAACTGAAAAAGACGGCAGGTTTCCAATTGTTATGGAAGCAACAAAAAGGATTTGTGAGGCACTTGGAGATAAAATTGCATTATATGGTCTCATTACAGGGCCCTATACACTAGCCCTTCATCTAAGAGGTACAGAGATATTTTTTGATATGATGGATGACCCAGATTACATGCATAGTGTCATGGCTTTTTGTGAGAAGGTATGTATTGCTACAGCTCAAATGTATATGGATGCAGGGGTAGATATAGTAGCTATTGTAGATCCTATGACTTCGCAAATTTCACCAGACAGTTTTGCAGAATTTGTAGCACCTTATGCAACAAGCGTATTTGAGGCTATCAGGGCGCAAGGTAAACTTTCATCTTTCTTTGTATGCGGAGATGCGAAGAAGAATGTAGAAGAAATGTGCAAGTGTAAACCAAATAATATTTCAATAGATGAAAATATCCCACTTGATTATGTGAAAGAAGTTGCAGGCAAATATGGCGTATCTTTTGGAGGCAATGTTAAACTGACGCTGTCACTTTTATTTGGGACTGTAACAGACTGTATCAAGGATGCCCAAAACTGTATGGCAGTAGGTGGTACAAAAGGTTATATTTTAGCACCAGGCTGTGATATGCCGTTTTCAACACCAGTAGATAACATCAAAGCCATTTCTTCATTGGTTCACGGCGAAATAGCAGAGTTTTTAGAAGATGTTAATGTACTTGACGGTGTAGATGCGGCACTTCCAGATTATCCAAGTCTTGACCATGTTAGGATAGATGTTATCACACTTGACTCAGAAAGCTGTGCTCCATGCCAATACATGATGGAAGCTGTTCGTAAAGCAAGCGAAGGTTTTGAGGGTAAAGTTGTTTATAAAGAACATAAGGTGAAAGATAAAGAAGCTGTCATCACAATGGTAAAATTAGGCGTATCTAATATACCCACCATTTGCATTGATGGACAAATTAAACATGTAAGTATTATTCCAAGCAAAGAAGAACTTGTGGCACAATTAAAAGAAATAGTAGAAGCAAAAGGAGTGTAAAATCTATGGTAGAAGTGAAACTGGTGACATTAGATGAACCTTGCAGTGCATGTATTATTATAACAAACCTTATTAAGGAAATGTTTAAAGAGCTAGCGCACCAGATGCCAGAAGTAACTTTTACCATTATAGAAATGCACCATATTAATGAATTAAAAGGCATAAAGGGCATAGAAGTAGAAAAAATGCCTATCATTCTTATTCAGGATGAGCAAATAAGTGCGGGATCGCTTCCAAATAAAAGATATTTGAAACAGCTTATAGAGGAGGAGTCAAGATGATTAAACTGGCTATTATCGGAGGCTTTTTAGGAGCAGGCAAAACCACCCTCATATTAAACCTTGCAAAGAGGTACAGAGAGCTTGGATTAAAAGTAGGTATCGTCACAAATGATCAAGGCAGTGATCTAGTTGATACAGAATTCTTAAAAAGCGCAGGATTTTCTGTAATGGAAGTAGAAGGAGGCTGCTTTTGCTGTAACTTTGATGTGTTTACTGAAAAGGTAGATCAATTAGCAAAAGTCAATTTTCCAGATATTATACTTGCTGAGCCTGTAGGAAGTTGCACAGACCTTATAGCCACCATTTTTAAACCTCTTATTAATGAAGAAGTTTTTTTGGAGAATTATGTTAGTACTTTTTCTTATTCGCCTTTATCTGTAGTAGTTGATCCTAAACGTATAAAAAGGGTCATGATGGAGGAAGAAAACAGCCTTTTTCCAAATGAAATTAACTATCTATTTACTAAACAATTAGAAGAAGCCAATGTTATTCTTTTAAATAAAATTGACTTACTTAATGAAATAGAAGTAGAGAAGATTATAAGTTATATTAAGCAAAAATATACGGCTGCTGAAGTTATTCCTATTAGTGCAAAAGATAAGCTTGGACTTGATTATTTAGCTAATTTGCTGATTGATGAGCACATGGATCAAATGAATACTTTAGATATAGATTATGATGTCTATGGTTTAGCAGAGGCTTATCTTGGATGGCTTAATGCAGCTTGTTATGTAACACTTGAAGAAGCCATAGATGTATCTGGGATGATGCTTGCTATTATAGAAAAATGTCAAAAAGAGTTTAGGATAACTCACAGTGAGGTGGCACATTTAAAGCTTTATGCTATAGCTCAAGAAGACTACCTCAAAGTAAGTCTAGTCAGCATAGATGAGGAGCCGGATTTTAATAAAAAGATGGAAAAGATGCAAAGTCAGTTTAATCTTATTATTAATGCAAGAGTAAGTTCCAAACCACAATATCTTAAAACCACAATAGAGCGGGTAGTAGATGAAGTGAGACAACAATATCATGCGGTACTGCAAGATTTCAAGATAGAATGTTTTGCACCGGCTCAGCCTAATCCTAAATACCGTATGAAATAATATAAAGCCTCCTAAGAAACGGGTATAAGTTTTAGGGAGGTTTTAAGCATGCCTATAAAAGAGGAACGAAATACAGGTTGAATGTAAATGCAAAAAAAGAGTATAATATAAGTAATTAAGTAGGATATGTCATTTTATAGTTATAAAACTTAAGGATATAGGTGATTTATGCATAATATGAATTCTGAAGATATGGCTAATATGGCAAAAACATTTGAAGTATGTACCAATATAAAATGCAAGTATATAGAGCTGGAAACCAGCAGTGCTTACGAACCGGTACAATGCAGCAATCAGCTTTGTTGTACACTGCATAAGCTGCTTAAACAAGATTATTCTTGTAAAGAGCTTACTATGCATGCTTATGAGCAGGCCCAAAGATTTGGACTGGCATACATCTATTACTGTGATATAGGACTTGTACATATCATTATGCCTATTCATCAAGAAGATGGCAAAAAAAGAGCCTTTTTCTGCGGTCCCATTTTAATATCGGACAAGTATGAATATCTGTTTGAAGAGATAGCTATTAAATATAAAATTAGTACGAATGAAATACAGACACTTTTAAAAGCGTTAGATGATATTGATGCAATTGAGCCTTATAAAGTAACTGCACTTTCGAATATGATAGAACTCGTTGCAAACCAGGCGTCTACAGATATAGGTAAGCTTAATGTAAAAATAAGAAATGATGTACAAAAACAACAGATAAAAATTCATGAATATTTATTAAGTGAAAATGTCAGTACAAACGACACACCTAGAACATATTCAATAGAAAAAGAAAAGCTTTTGATAGCAGCCATTAGAGATTGTGATATAGAAAAAGCAAGAGAACTCCTAAATAGTATTCTTGGCGATTTATTTGTAATTGCCGTAGCAGATTTAGATACCATACGAACAAGACTTGTAGAGCTGATTGTTTTATTATCGAGAGGTGCTGTTGAAGGTGGAGTAAGTACAAAAGAGATCTTTGGTCTTAATGGACAGTATATTAAACAAGTCTTAGAAGTAGATACCATAGATGATTTATATTTCTGTCTGAATCAAATATTGATTCGATTTGTGGATGCTGTGTTTGTTTATAGAAACAGCAGGCATGGTGACTCAATTAAAAGGGCGATCCAATATATTAAGCAAAATTACATGAATAAGATTACACTAGAAGAAGTTGCTAGTGCTGTACATGTAAGCCCAAATTACTTCAGCAAAATCTTTAAAGAAGAGTCAGGTATTAATTTTGCGACTTATCTTAATCAAATAAGAATAGAGGGCGCTAAAAAGCTTCTTGCTGCTGATGAAACTTCTTTGGCGGATGTTGCGTATTTAGCAGGTTTTGAAGATCAAAGTTACTTCTCACGGGTATTTAAAAAGTATACTGGATTATCACCTAAAAGATATAAGGAATTAAAAGGATCAAGCTAACTTAAAAATAGTTTTACATATCAATAGATAAAAGTGCCCCTTACAGTCAATCTGAGATAGAAAATTACTGTAGGGGGTACTTTTTTTATATTATGTTGATTGTATTAAAACTTTTCAAGGATTGGCTGAAGCTGCTCCTTGTTTAATGCCTGTAAAACACTTGGGATCATTAATGGAAATACAGAGACTAAAGAATTGGGTTTATCCTTAACATTATCCTGTCCAAAAGGAACAAAGTAAATATGTTTAGTGTTAAGTAAAGCTGCAATGCTTTTAGCGCTAATACTAAGTCCATCGTTGGTGGCGATGCCTAATAAGACTGGCTTATTGTTTCTAAAAAGTTCTTTGGCCATCATAAGGACTGGGGTATCTGTTGCACCATCAGCAAGTTTTGACAGACTATTCCCGGTACAAGGCGCAATAACGAAAATATCTAAGGGCTTTTCATATTTATTAAGAGTTTCAGCATCAGACATTGTTTGAATAGCTTCTTTGCCAGTAATATCTTTCATGCGTTTTAAAAAGTCTTTGGCAGTACCATAGCGCGAATCAGTAACAGCTACTTGATAAGAAACAACAGGAACTACCTCAGCACCGGCATCTACTAGATTCTGCAGCTGTGGAAACACCTGGTCAAATACACAATAAGAACCGGTAAAACCAAAACCAATCTTTAAACCTTTGAGTTGCATAGCATACCTCCTTATTTATAAAAAAGAAATAATGTTCATTCAATATTTATATTAAAAAGAAGGCAATAAAATACCATAAAATTACTGGTACAAACGTAATACTAATACTCTATTAAGCAGCCTGTCATTAAAATTTTGCTTAATAGAGACATTAACTTGTAAATTATGTAATAATAGTGCTATATTAATAATATAGATCTCACATCTTTAAATTTTAGTTATTCACAATAATATGTGGTGTGAAATCATTCTGAGAAATAACTTTATAGTGATGAATAGGTCAAGTTTATATGTTGTTTCTCTATAGCTTTATATAAAATTATATTTATATAAATAATAATTTTATATAAATAATAATATAATTCTATATAAAAATGTATTTTAGATATATCATTATAATAAAAATGAGTCTAATTAAATAAAGTTGATATTCTAAAGTTTTAGGTGCATCAAGTTTAATAAACTTATGCTTAATAGGGAAATGCGAAAAACGCTGCAGCCCCCGCTACTGTAAACAAGGACAATTTATTCATGAATATAAAGTACTATATTCATTAGCCACTGTACATTAAAGTATGGGAAGGTGAATAAGTTGGATGATTTGTTAGCCAGGAGACCTGCCTAAAATGGAATGTTACGCTTTCGGAGGGAAAGGCGGTAATACGATAATACACCAGTATTATATGTATAAGCTCCTTTTGGGGGCTTTTTTTATTTTGCTGATACATTGTAATAAAATGTAAGGTTAGGAGGACTAAGCATGGGAAAACCAATTATGTTTCAGGGAACAGCATCAAATGCAGGAAAAAGCTTTATTGTGGCAGCTTTTTGCAGAATATTTTACCAAGATGGACTTAAAGTTATTCCTTTTAAATCTCAAAATATGGCACTTAATTCCTATATAACAGATGAAGGTCTGGAAATGGGAAGAGCACAGGTCTTTCAAGCAGAAGCAGCAGGGATACAGCCCAATGTTAAAATGAACCCAGTGCTTTTAAAGCCTCATGCGGATAAACATTGTCAAGTTGTTATAAATGGCAAGGTATATGGCAATATGAGCGCCGTAGAGTACCATGAATTTAAACCTCAGCTTGCAGAAATGATTAAGGAAGTTTATGAAACTATAAGCCATGACAATGATGTGGTAGTGATAGAAGGGGCAGGCAGCCCAGCTGAGATTAATCTACGAGACAAAGATATTGTAAATATGGGGATGGCAGAGCTTGCAGATTCACCTGTTATCTTAATCGGAGATATCGATAAAGGCGGAGTTTTTGCAGCACTTGCAGGGACGATTATGCTGCTTAGCGAAGAAGAGAAAAAACGCGTAAAAGGGGTTATTATCAATAAGTTCAGAGGGGATATTAAAATATTAGAACCGGGCATTAAAATGTTAGAAGATATTATTAAGATACCAGTTTTAGGGGTTATTCCATACATGCATGTCAATATTGAAGACGAAGACAGCTTAACAACGCGGTTTAACCACCAAAATCATAAACAAAAGGATATCGAGATAGAAGTGGTATGTCTCCCTCATATATCAAACTTCACAGATTTAAACATCTTTGAGACCCAAGAAGATGTCAGTATCAAATATATTACCCGAGGAAAGTCTATCGGCAATCCAGATATTCTCATTATTCCAGGCAGTAAAAATACTATCGAAGATCTGCTTTATCTTAAAGAAAGTGGACTAGCAAGGCAAATTACAGCGCTTAGTCAAAAAGGAAAATTGATTTTTGGAATCTGTGGGGGGTATCAGATATTAGGTAAAAAGCTATGTGATCCTAGTGGCATAGAATGTGGTATTAATGAAATAGAAGGACTAGGTCTGTTAGATATAGAAACAGTATTTGAAGCCGAAAAAGTAACTACTCAAGTTGAAGGGACTGTTAATAAAGACTTACCAGGATATTTACAAAACCTAGCAGGTAAAAAGGTAAGTGGGTATGAAATTCATATGGGTATCAGTACCCTTGGAAATGGAGTGAAACCTATCTTAACGATTAAAGAGAAGCTAGGTAAGAAAGTTCAGTTATTAGAAGGCTGCATGAATCAAGAAGGCAATGTTATGGGAACGTATCTTCATGGGATCTTTGATGAGTTAGATTTTACAAGAAGCTTGCTTAATTATATAAGAACTCAAAAAGGCTTGGAGAGCAAAGTCAGTGAAGTTACTTCTTTTAAAGCATTTAAAGACAAAGAGTATGATAAAATAGCACAAATCGTAAGAGAAAATGTTGATATGGAAGCTATTTATAAAATGATAAGAGGGTGATAAAGATGACCTTCCTTCAGATGCACTTACTCATCATTATTTTGGCGTACATACTGGATTTGGTATTCGGCGATCCCTATGCATTTCCGCATCCTGTAAGATTTATAGGCAAGCTTACAAGGTTAGTAGAAAAACAAGTAAGAAAACATATGAAAAAAGGATTATCCCTAAAAATAGGTGGAGGAATCCTTTGGCTTGTTGTAGTAGGAACCACTTATTTTATGGTGTATGGGATTGTTAAAGTGAGTCAGGGGCAGCCTCTCATATATATTACGACAAACACACTCTTAATCTACACAACGCTTGCTACCAAATGTTTAAAAGATGAGGCAGTAAAAATATATCAGACACTTTGCACTGGAAGTCTAGAGGCATCAAGAATGCAACTGTCCTTTATAGTAGGCCGTGATACTACCGAACTCAGCGAAAAAGAAATTATAAGAGCAACTGTAGAAACAGTAGCAGAAAATACGGTAGATGGCATTATAGCTCCTTTATTATACGCTTTTATTGGAGGGGCACCTTTAGCATTTGCCTATAAGGCGATTAACACACTGGATTCAATGGTAGGTTATAAAAATGAGAAGTATAAAGATATAGGTTTTGTATCAGCTAAAATGGATGACGTAGCGAATTTTATACCTGCAAGAATAACTTCAATTTTAATGATGCTGGCAAGTTTTCTTTTAGGATTAGATGCCAGGGCCTCTATTAAAATAGCCATAAGAGACAGGAAAAATCATAAAAGCCCTAACTGTGCCTACCCAGAAGGCTCAGTAGCAGGGGCACTCGGGGTGCAGCTCGGAGGCACCAATACTTACTTTGGAGAAGTGATGCATAAACCGACTATAGGAGACGCCCGAAGAGCCATAGAAAATGAGGATATTCTTAGGACTAATAAGTTGATGTATGGGACATCACTGGTTGCACTCGTAGTGTTTTCATTAGGCTATTACTTGATTAGTCTGATCGTTTAAGCTTACAAATGGGGTGTCTTTATAATTGAAGTCTTGATAGTAGGTCCGCTTGGCAGGCCGGAGATATTTTTTGTCTTTCCCGCCTACCCACCGCCATACCCGAGATCAGACCAAAAAACATCTCCGGCCTACCTCGCTATGCGCTATTAGAGATAAGCTTATAAATAAAAAACAAATTAAGGTGAGCTATAGGATTTGAAACCATACAAAATCAACTGTCTCAGAATAAAGCATGCTATAGAATATAGGTGAAGTAAAGTAGTCGGAAGTTATGAGTAGCTAAATAAGTCTAGTCATATTGACATTTATACCATTTCATTATGAAATAGCTCTATCAATATACCCTATTTCCCCCAGATTTACCAGTGACTAGCTCGGAGGAGGTGGAAGGACTTTTGGGGCGACTCGGGTTGGCTGTGGCAGACTGTCCTAAAACTATTTCAAGCCTAAATATTCCAAAGGCTAGCAGAGGGAGATTTTAGGGCTCGGAAGTTGCCTCTGGAGTATTTCGTTAAGAAAATCTTAGCAGTTTATTCAAATGGTTCTTAGGGAGACTGTCTGAGCGTAGCGAGTTTCGACCGTTCATTTGAAGAAAGTGCTTAGATTTTTAGAAATACGCAAGTGAGTAACTGGAGAACCCTAAAATTCCCCTGCGGACCAAGAAAGAATTATGAATGTAGTTTTCAGACAGTCTGATGGGTAGGCGTGGAGCAACAAAAGTCCTCCCACCCCCTCCGAGCGGACTTATTACTAAATACTTAATATTAGAAATACTACTATCAATAAACTCGCTAAAGGTAAGGCGATTATACCTGAGCAAAGGAGGTGACCACCCTTGATTAACCTAGGACACGGTGCCAATGTGGATGATATGGCAGCTAAATACCATAAAGATCCCAAGGATATCTTAGATTTTAGTGCAAATATTAATCCTTATACAGTAGAAAATTTAGAAACTTATATTTTAGAGGGCTTAAGTAAAAGTTATAACTATCCTGATATTCATTATACACAGTTGAAAAAGAATATTGCACAGTACTTAGGCTGTTCCCCAGCGTATATTATTCCGGGAAATGGCGCTACAGAGATTATGTATCTCCTTATGAAGTGTATCAAAGGGCCACTCGCTATTATTAATCCAACTTTCTCAGAATATGAAAGAAGTGCTAGATTAAACGGAATAAAAATCATAGATTTTTATTTACATAAACAAAACACCTTCACGCTGGACCTTGAAGTCATACAAAAGAGAATAGATGATTTTGAAAGCCTTTTCATCTGTAATCCCAATAACCCAACGGGTAAAGTACAAGATATACAAGCACTCTTAGATCTGCTCACTAGCTATAATAAACAGTTGATAGTGGATGAAACCTTTATAGAATTTGTAGAGGATGAAGCAAAGTATAGTTTGTTAAAGCTTATTCAGGATCATTCAAACCTCATTATTATCAAGGCTGCAACGAAGTTTTTTGGGCTTCCAGGGGTTAGGCTTGGGTATGGCATCACATCCAATCAGTATCTTTTAAAAGAAATGGCTATGTATAAAGAACCATGGACCATTAATTGTTTTGCGGAGGTCTTAGCAAATCATATTTTTGAAGCAGAGCATTATATTCATACGACAAAGTCCTACTTCAAAAAAGAAAGAGAACGGATGTTAGCAGCATTAAATGAGAGCAGCTTTTTTAGAACCTACCCGACAGACGCAAATTTTATACTTCTTGAGCTTAAAGGAATTACAGCAGAGGAACTTAAACAAAGACTTTTTGTACGGTATAACTTACTCATTAGAGATGCTTCTAATTTTAAAGGATTAGATAAATATTTTATAAGAATAGCAATAAAAACACCAAAAAATAATGACTTATTGATTAGCAAATTAAAAGACGAAGGGCTATTTAAGCTATAAAGGTGATCAAAATGAAAAAACTATTAATTGCAGGTACGAATAGCGGTGTCGGAAAAACAACCTTAACGCTGGGGATTATGAAAGCACTCAAAGGCAAAGGTCTTAAAGTACAACCTTTTAAAGTAGGTCCTGATTATATAGATACAGCTTATCATACCCATATAACAGGAAGCGCCTCCAGAAATCTGGATGGCTATATGCTACAAGATGACATGCTTAAATACCTCTTCAATAAAACTTCCAAAGATGCGGATGTAGCTATTGTAGAAGGGGTTATGGGGCTCTATGATGGGTATGGCATAGATATTAACTGCTGCAGCAGTTCCTACATTTCTAAACTCCTTAAACTGCCGGTAATATTAGTGATAGATGCTAAAGCCATGGCAGCCTCTGGCGCAGCTATGGTATTAGGCTATAAGATGCTGGACCCAGGGGTTAATCTAAAAGGGGTAATAGCTAATAATGTTAAGACACCCTCACATTTTAAGCTCGTTAAGGATGCGGTTGAGAAATATACAGGAGTAGAGGTACTTGGCTATTTTCCGCCTAATCCTGATTTTGCATTACCATCAAGGCATTTAGGACTTGTACCTAGTCAGGAGATGGAAGAACTTGAAGAGAAGCTTACACATTTAGGAGAAGAAATTACGAAATACATTGATATAGACCGTATGCTGGAGCTTTGTGAAAGCGAAGATGTTACCACGCATTTTAAACCAACACTTCCAAGAATAAAAGGTAAAGTCCTGGCTTTAGCTTATGATAAGGCATTTAATTTCTACTATGAAGATAATTTGGAACTTTTAGAAGAGATAGGCCTCAGTATTAAAAAGTTTAGTCCACTAGAAGATAATGAGCTGCCAGTGTGTGATTATATCTATATAGGAGGGGGCTTCCCAGAAGTTTTTGCAAAAAAATTGGAGCAGAATAAAAGTATGAGAAGTGCACTCAAAGAGGCGCATCATAGGGGTATTCCTATTTACGCAGAATGCGGAGGACTTATGTACCTTGGAGAAAGACTTAAGACTTTAGAAGGTGAACTTTTTGAAATGGTAGGGATATTTAAAGGGCAGAGTATTATGACCAAGGGACTTAAAAGGTTTGGCTATTGTGAAGGAGAAGCTCAGCTTGACACCATTCTCTCTAAGGTGGGCACAAAGATAAAAGGACATGAGTTTCATCATTCTGAGTTTCAAACAGATGAAAAAGAAGTTTATATAATGACTAAAGAAAGGGATGGTAAAATAGTTGCCCAGTGGTCAGGCGGATATAGCAAAGGTAACACGCTTGCCACTTATCTGCATCTTCATTTTTATAGTAATTTGAGTGCATTGAACCATTTTTTAAACGATACAGAAGATTTACAAACAGACAGGAGGAATGGATAGATGGCGTATATTAAGAACCCAGCCCTTATTGAACAAAATAGCTTTGAGATTATTCAAGGCATTATTGATGAGATAAGACCTAGCTATGTATTTAAGAGTGAAATAGAAGAAAAAATCATTAAAAGAGCCATTCATACAACCGCTGATTTTGAGTACCTAGATATTCTTAAAATATCAGAGCAGGCAGTAAATGCTATTAGTGAAGCTATAAAAAATGGCGCAACCTTGTATACTGATACTCAGATGGCACTGAGCGGGATTAATAAAACAAAGCTTAAAGCCTTTGGGTGCAAGAGCGCATGTTATATAAGTGAGGAAAGTGTCGTAAAACTTGCAAAAGAAAAAGAGATGACAAGATCTATGGCTGCTGTAGAGATAGCGGCTAAAGAGCCAGGAGAAAAAATATTTGTTATTGGTAATGCGCCTACAGCTCTTTATAAAATTATAGAGCTTACACAAAAGGGGGAACTGCTGCCAGCAGCTATTGTAGGGGTTCCAGTTGGATTTGTTGGTGCTGCTGAATCAAAAGAAACCCTAGCACAAACAAATATTCCTTATATTTTATCACAAGGCAGAAAAGGCGGCAGTAATCTAGCAGCGGCTATTATCAATGCTGTACTTTATGCCCTATAGGAAATGACTATGGAAGAGTTCGTTTATATAAGCGGTAAAAAGTATAGAAGAGGTTATACAACAGGCTCTTGTGCAGCAGGAGCAGCAAGAGCAGCTGCCAAAATACTGATAACTCAAAATAAAGTTGAGACGATTGAAATAGATACACCAAAAGGCATTACGCTTAAGTTAAAGGTTGAAAACGTAACAATCGGAGAGGACTATGTAACCTGCGCGATTCAAAAAGATGGCGGAGATGATATAGATGCGACCCATCAGGCATACATCTATGCAACAGTTAAGCTTAATCAATTAGGAGAGCTTAGAATATTTGGAGGAACTGGAGTGGGGGTAGTTACTCAAAAAGGTCTGGGCCTAGAAGTCGGAGGACCAGCTATCAATAAAACCCCTAGAGACATGATTTTAAAAGAAGTGGCCAAGATTTTAGGAGATCAGCAAGGGGCAGATATTACGATAGAGGTGCCAGATGGCGAAGAAATAGCAAAAAAAACTTTTAATCCTCGCTTAGGTATAGTTGGGGGCATCTCCATCATAGGTACAACTGGCATAGTAGAACCCATGTCAGATGATGGATGGAAAAAGTCGCTTTCTTTGGAACTAGAAATGAAAAAGCAGCAGGGCATTAACAAAGTTATTTTAGTAAGTGGAAATCACGGAGAAAGATTTGCTAAAGAAGTGCTGGGGCTGAGTCCCAGATACATTGTCAGAACGAGTAACTTTATCGGGTATATGCTGGACGAGGCTAAGCGCATAGGTTACAAGGATATTCTCTTAATAGGACACTTAGGAAAATATGTTAAGCTTGCTGCAGGCATATTTAATACCCATAGCCATATAGCAGATGCAAGAAGTGAAATTTTAGTTGCAAATTTAGCCCTGATGGGCGCACCTCTTGAAGTGCTGCAAAAAGTAAGTATCTGTTTAACAACAGAAGAAGCTATGGATATTATAGATACTAATGGTTATGAGGACTTGTATACTATTATCGCAACTAAATGTAAAAAGCGTGTAGATCTTCACCTTAGAGAAGAACAGATTCAGACAGAAGTTATTCTATTTTCTCTTGATGGCAAGCTATTAGGACAGTCAGAACAAGCAGATAAGCTGAAGGAGGTGTTAAGATGATTTATGTTATAGGCATTGGGCCAGGAGATCAGGATTATCTTACTCAGGCTGGTGCACAGATTATAAACGGGGCAGAGATAGTGATAGGGGCCAAAAGAAATCTAGAGAGTATCAAAGATTTTAAAGGTTTGAAATTAGAAATGGGTTCAAATCTTGAAGAATTGGTCATATATCTTAAGGCTAATACTGATAAAAAGATAGCTCTGCTCGCAAGCGGAGATCCTCTGATCTATGGCATTGGCAAGTATTTATCTGAGCGCATCCCACATACTCAGCTTAATATTGTACCAGGCATAAGTGCCGTTCAATATATGTTTTCTAGAATACCGCTTGATATGAATGATTTGTATATTACAAGCAGTCATGGAAAGAAGCCAGACTTTGATAGAGTGCTCTCATATCCTAAGGTAGCTATGGTAACAGATCATTTAGTAGGACCAAGTCAGATAGCTCAGGAAATCCTCAGAAGAAATCTAAAAAAAGTAGTGATAGTAGGGGAAAATCTTACTTATTCTAATGAAAAGATTACCCCTTTTAAGCCCGAAGAACTAACAGATGAAATCAAGTTTGATAGAAATGTTGTGGTGATTTTAGATGAAAAATAGTGATTTTATTACTGGAGCAGTCCCTATAACAAAAGAAGAGGTAAGAGCGATAGCTCTTAATAAGCTTGAACTTAAAAATAAGAAGAGATTTTTAGATGTTGGAGCTGGAACTGGAAGTATCAGCATAGAAGCAGCAGCTACTTACGATCAGCTGGAAGTGATAGCGATAGAGCATTACGATGAAGCGATCAGGCTTATTCAAAATAATAAAGAGAAATTTGAACTAAAAAATATAAAAGTGATACAAGGTCGTGCCCCTATAGAATTACCTGGAAAGGCAGATGCTATTTTTATAGGAGGCAGTGATGGCAGTCTTAAAGAAATTATTGAATGGAGCTACGACTTATTAAATGAAGGGGGAAGCTTAGTTGCGAACTTCTTACTCTTAGATAATTTTTATGAAGCTTTGCATTTACTAAAAGAAAGTCCCTTTGTAAATGTTGAAGCGACGATGCTGAGTATATGTAAGCTTCAAACGTTAGGTAAGGGTGAATATTTTAAACCCTTCAATCCCATTTATCTATTATCTTGTAATAAGGAGCGTAAAAACTATGAATAAAATACATTTTGTTGGGGCAGGACCTGGAGATAAAGAGCTTATTACTTTAAAAGGATATAAGCAGCTAAGTGAAGCTGATGTTGTGATTTATGCAGGGTCACTTGTTAATAAAGAGCTTCTCGAATACTGCAAAGAAGGCTGTGAGATTCATGACAGTGCCAGTATGGATCTTGGTGAAATTATTCGAGTGATGAAAAAAGGAATTGATGAAAATAAAAAAGTTGTAAGGCTCCAAACGGGAGATTTTTCAATTTATGGCTCCATTAGAGAACAAGTAGAAGAACTTCATAAATTGCAAATCGAGTATGACTGTACCCCGGGTGTAAGCTCCTTTTTAGGCGCAGCATCAGCACTGGGAGTTGAATATACGGTGCCGGAGATTTCACAAAGTGTTATTATTACAAGAGCAGAAGGCAGAACGCCGGTGCCCCCTAAAGAATCTTTACAAGCCTTTGCCCAGCACCAAACTTCTATGGTTATCTTTTTATCTGTACAAATGATAGGGAAGGTGGTTGATCAGCTTACAGAAGGCGGTTATCCGGAAGATACAGATATTGCGGTAGTCTATAAAGCGACGTGGAAAGATGAAAAAATCGTTAAGGGAACCTTAAAAGATATTGAGAGCAAAGTTAAAGCAAATGATATCCAGAAAACTGCGCTTATTATGGTAGGAAAATTTCTAGGCAGTGAGTATAACAACTCTAAGCTTTATGATAAGGATTTTGTCCATGAATACAGACTCTAAAATAGCTTTAATCACCGTTACTAAAAAGGCGAAGGAACTGGCTAAAGTTATTAAATTAAAACTAGGTGCTGGAGATATCTATACAACTTCTAAGCTTTGCGAAAAAGGAACTATTGAAATTAGCCCGTCCTTAAGTGAGATGACAGGTGAACTTTTTAAGCAATATGATACACTTATTTTCATTATGGCAACAGGGATCGTGGTACGTATGATAGCACCCTATTTGCAAGATAAATTTAAAGACCCAGCGATACTTGTAATAGATGAAGAGGCAAAAAATGTGATCAGCCTTTTAAGCGGACATATAGGAGGCGCCAATCAAATGACGCATAAACTCAGCAGCCTCCTAGATGCTAATCCAGTTATTACAACTTCTACAGATGTGAACAGTAAGGCTGCTTTAGATAATATAGCAAAAAGTATAGATGGCTATATAGAGCATTTTAGAGAAACTGTTAAAGACATTAACTATAGGCTGGTACACGAGGGGAAAATTGGGTTGTATCAAGAAGAAGACTATCGGCTTGACACAAGAGGATTCACATTACTAGACAGCTTAGAAAACCTAGAAGCACTCGAAAAAGTTATCTATATTACCCATAAAAAGAGGATAGACTCTCCATCAGATAAGATTATCAAGCTTATTCCAAGAAATTTAGTCATTGGGATTGGCTGCAGAAAAGATACAAACAAGCAGCTGCTAGAAGATAGCGTTAATCACTTCTTAGAACACTATAATATAGATACACATGCTATTAAGTGTTTAGCCAGTATAGATGTTAAAGCCCATGAGAAGGCTATTATTAAGTTAGCCGAGAAATTAGAGTTGCCTTTTGAAATTGTATCTCGAGCAGAAATAGAAAAGATAGAGCATCTTTTTGAAAAGTCAGAGTTTGTTAAGAAAAATATCGGCGTATATAGTGTAGCAGAGCCCGTAGCTTATCTATTAAGCGGGGGTAACTTATGGATCAAAAAGCATAAATATCAAGGAATCACTTTTGCAATAGGGAGGATAAAATTATGATCTACGTAATAGGAATAGGGCCAGGAGCAAAAGAAACAATGACACTGCAGGCTATCTCGGCATTAGAAGAAGCTGAGGTTATTGTCGGTTATAAAACGTATATCAACTTGATAGAAGCATTTATAGCTGATAAAGAAGTTATAAAAAATGGCATGCGTCAAGAAATAGATAGATGTAAACTCGCAGTAGAGTGCGCTAAACAAGGTAAAAAAGTCGCAGTGATCAGCAGTGGAGATAGTGGGATCTATGGAATGGCAGGTCTAGTTTTAGAACTTGTTACAAAAGAAAATGAAGATATTCCTGTAAAGGTTATACCTGGTATTACAGCCAGTATAGGAGGGGCAAGCCTGCTTGGGGCACCTATTATGCATGACTTTTGCCATATTAGCTTAAGTGATCTTTTGACACCTTGGGATGTCATTGAAAAAAGATTAAGACTTGCGGCAGAAGCGGATTTTGTAATCTGTCTTTATAATCCAAGGAGTAAAGGCAGAAGCGGACACCTGGAAAAAGCTTTTCGTATCATGGCAGAGTTTAAAGGACCAGATACACCAGTAGGTATTTTAAAAGATGTCGGAAGACCAGAAGAGTCAAAAACAATTGTTACGTATCAAAATATGGATTACGAAAGTGTGGATATGACAACCATAGTGATTATTGGCAATAAGTCTACTTTTATTCATAACGATTATATGATTACGCCAAGAGGGTATGAAGTATGATTTTAGTTTTAGGAGGTACCTCTGACAGCCTTTTAATCTGCGACTATTTGAATAAGATGGGTGTAAACTATAAGGTAACTGTCACAACAGAATATGGTAAAACACTAGCACTTCAATCTACGTCTAATGTCCTAGTGGGAGCTCTAGATTTGCAAAGTATGAGTCATTTAATCTTAAAAGATAACGTTCATACCATTATTGACGCAACGCATCCCTATGCCATAGAAGTTTCTAAAACAGCAATTGAGGTAGCCAAGAAGACTGATACATATTATGTGCGCTATGAGAGGGAATCTCTTCTAGAAAAGGTAAGCTATGATAAGCTTTACGTTGTACAAAGTATTCAAGAAGCTTGTGAGG
This sequence comes from Cellulosilyticum sp. I15G10I2, assembly GCF_900095725.1. NCBI lineage: Bacteria > Bacillati > Bacillota > Clostridia > Lachnospirales > Cellulosilyticaceae > Cellulosilyticum > Cellulosilyticum sp. I15G10I2. Next base: position 86,291 of record NZ_FMMP01000028.1, on the reverse strand, counting down.
CGGCATTATCAATAGGGAATCGTATTTTTCTAAGTACGGGCAGTAAAAATTTAGAGTCATTTTGGAAGAAATTAACTAATAAAACTTTAATAGCAAGAGTATTGCCAACCAGTGATGTCCTTAAAATGTGTGAAAATATTGGGTTTAATGCAGATCAAATAGTAGCAATGAAAGGTCCTTTTAGTAAGGTTATGAATGAAGCTACGTACAGCGCGTATGAGATAGATTTAGTCATTACAAAAGAAAGCGGCCAAGAGGGAGGCTTTTTAGAAAAAATAGAAGCTTGCAAAAGTTTAGACATTCCTGTGGTTGTAATTCAAAGAGCAACACTTACTTACCCTTATGTGGTACATCATATAGAAGATATTTTAAAAAGATAGGAGCATCATTATTATGAAAAAGGCTGTGCTAGTTGTTAGCTTTGGAACAAGTTATATTGAAACAAGGGAAAAAACGATTGATAAATGTGAAGAGCAGATCAAACAGGCATTAGGTGAGTATGATTTGTTTAGGGCATATACTTCAACGATGATCATTAATAAAATAGCTAAACGAGATCATGTGCATATTGATACGCCTAGAGAGGCGCTTTATAAAATCTATGAGTTAGGTTATGATGAGGTTATTGTACAGTCTCTTCACATTATATGTGGCGATGAATTTGATAAGTTAAAACAACACATACAAGAATATGAGGGGAAATTCAGTAAGTTGACGATAGGTAGACCGCTTCTGACAACAATAGAAGATTATCAAGAAGCTGTAAAAGCAACCCTTAAAGAAATACCAAGTTTAAAAGAAGATGCGGCCATTGTGTTTATGGGACACGGTACAACCCATCCGGTTTTTAGTGCTTACTGCGCTCTTGAATATGCCTTTAAAGAGCAAAATACAAGAGCTTATGTAGGTACAGTAGAAGGTTATCCAACCTTAGATAACGTCATTACACAGCTTAAGGAAGACCATATTCAAACTGTTTATCTAATGCCTTTTATGCTGGTAGCCGGCGACCACGCCATCAATGATATGGCTAGCGATGAAGAGGACTCATGGAAAACTTGCCTAATAGAAAATGGATTTGAGGTCCATATTATTCTTAAAGGGTTAGGGGAAAATCCCCATATTCAACAGTTGTTTGTAGAGCACGCAATGAGTTGCATAGAGGTGTAGTGATGTATTTAACTTAGGGCCGCAAGGGGAGGGAAAACTTTTGATGCTCCCGCCTACCCACTGCCAAACCCGAGTCGCATCAAAAGTTCCCCCTCCCCCTGCTAGTCATTGAATATATGATAGAGTCATAGTAGTTTAGCTTATAGGTGGTTATTAAGGTAGTAGAGTATTACCTCTTGTGAGGAATATGAAGATGTTCTTTTGTTAGTGATGAGGTTGACAGAAGCAGACTGCACGAAAATTTAAACTAGGTTTGCGAATTTGTATATTTTGAAGACTAGCAGGGGAGATTTTAGGGTTCGGAAGTTGCCTCTGGAGTATTTCGTATAGAAAATCTTAGCAGTTTATTTAAATGGCTTTTAGCCGCACTGTTTGAGCGCAGCGAGTTTGCGGCGTTCATTTAAAGAAAGTGCTTAGATTTTTAGAAATACGCAAGCGAGCAACTGGAGAACCCTAAAATTCCCCTGCGGACCTATTAAAAAACACTTAAATTACAAATCCCCCCTATTCATTTATAGTATTGACATTAAAACTTAGTGTAGATACTAGAGGTGAATAGGTTTAAAAAGATAGCTGCATATAGTAGAAAGTACTTATACAAAATTGATAGAATGATAAGGAGGAAGGTACAATGGCTAAATTTTATGGTATTGGAGTAGGACCTGGAGATAGTTCCTTACTCACTTTGAAAGCAGTTGAAATATTAAATCACATAGATATTTTATATACGCCTGAAGCAGAAAAAAATGGTGGAAGTCTTGCTTTATCTATTGCGAAGCCTCATTTTAAAGGAGACTTAGAAGTTAAGTACAGACATTTTCCAATGAGTTTTAATAAAGCGGAGAAGGAAGTTATGTGGGAAAGTGTTGCGAAGGAAATCATTGAGGATGTAAAAAGTGGTAAGAATGTTGGGTTTATTACTTTAGGGGATGCTATGATTTATAGTACGTATGTCTATATTATGGAAAAACTTATAGACCAGGTAGAAGTAGAGACCATTCCAGGAATTTCTTCATTTTCTAATATTGCTTCCAGTCAAAATCTGCCGCTGGTGATGGATACTGAGCCCCTTGTAGTTCTGCCTTGTACAGCTGATGAAAAGGTTATTGACGATGCGATGCAAAAATACAGTTGTATGGTTTTAATGAAAGTTTATAAAAAATTTGAAATGATTCGGGATAAGATTGAAAAGTATGGTTTAATGGATTACGCGGTGCTCGTAAGCAACTCTTCTCAAGGGACAGAAAAGGTTTATACAGATCTTAGAGCTATTGACAGTACACAGAAGATCTCATATTTTTCAACGATCTTAATTAATAAACAGTATTTACAAAAGGTAAGCGTTAATGACTAGGAGGCAGCTATGAGTGTAGGAGTAGTAGGCGTCAATCATTTATGTCCTATAAGTATAAGAGAAAAGGTTTCTTTTACCCATACAAAAAAAATAGAGGCACTTCATGCTATAAAAAAGAAAGGCATTCAGGAAGTCATCATTTTATCGACTTGTAATCGTAGTGAAATTTATATTTGGGATGAAAAGATAGAAGATAAGATCGAATACGTAAGAGATTTTTATGCTGGCTTTTTAAGTGAACAGGAAGTAGGAAAGTATTTAATCTATAAAACAGGGAAAAAGGCAATTAAGCATCTTTATTATGTTGCAGCAGGGCTTGATTCACTCATTATAGGAGAAGATCAAATACTTGGGCAAGTAAGAGAAGCTTGGGAAGTGGCCGCCAAGGAAGAGACAAGTGGCAAAATGCTTAATAAGATTTTTAGAGAAGCTATAAGCACTTCAAAGACGATTAAAAATACGCTTAAAATATCCGAGAATCCTTTATCAGTTAGTTATATAGCTGTAAAGTTTCTCAAAGAAAAAATGCAGAGTTTATATCAAAAACGGATTTTGGTTATTGGAATTGGCAAGATGAGCCAACTTGTTATTAAATATTTACAGGATGAGCAGTTAGAAACGATCTATGTTTCCAATAGGAGCCATACAAGGGCTAAAGAAGTAAGCACCATTTATGATAATGTAATACCAGTAGCTTATAAAGATAGATATAATCTATTAAGTCAAGTTGATGCTGTAGTTTGTGCAACAGCCTCACCTCATGTTATCTTGCAAAAACAAGATATGCCGGAGCTTACCCGGAAACTTTATATGATAGATATTGCACTTCCTAGAGATATAGATCCAGAGATTAGTGATATGCAGCAAGCAGAGCTTTATGATATAGACGACTTAAAGACAATCTGTAAAAAAAATAATCAAAAAAGAAAAGAACTGGCGAAATCTGCCAAAGAGATTATTAAGGATAAGATGAGTGACATTTCAGAGTGGATTGAACTTGCTTCAATAGATAATACTTTAGAACTTCTGAACGAAAAAAAGAACGAGATTCAAAAATATACTTTAGAGTATATTTATAGAAAAACAGATTTGTCTGTAAAAGATAAAAAAGTAATTGATAAAATGGTAGGGGCTGCTTTAAAAAACTTAGTAAGTACACCAACTGCCAATTTAAAGAAAATCAAAGATAAAGATCAAAGAGAACACTATATAAAAGTAATAGAAGAATTATTTGAACTATAAGATTTTTGATAGAAGGAGCAGCCATATGAAAAAGATCGTTGGAACGAGAGGGAGTATGCTTGCCCTTACTCAAACAAAATGGGTAATTAGTGAGCTTAAGAAACATCATCCAAATATAGAATTCGAGATCAAAGTGATAAAAACCACTGGAGATAGGGTGCAAAATCAGCCCCTTGATAAAATAGGAGAAAAAGGATTATTTACTAAAGAAATTGAAGAGCATCTGCTTAGTCGGGAAATAGATTTAGCAGTGCATAGTATGAAAGATATGCCGTCTGTTGTACCAGAAGGACTTAAATTTTCTTATGTTCCTAAAAGAGAAGATGCAAGAGATATTCTTGTTTTAAAAGAAGGCTATACATCGCTTGAAGATCTGCCTTATGGGGCTAAGATTGGTACAGGAAGCAAGCGCAGAAAATATCAGCTCCTAAGTTATAGACCAGATCTTAAAATTGTGCCGATAAGGGGCAATATTGATACACGCATTCGTAAACTTAAAGAAGAGGGTCTAGAAGGTATTGTACTGGCAGCAGCGGGGGTTCATAGATTGGGGATGAATCAGGTAATTGGATGTTATTTGCCGGTAGAAATTATGATTCCGGCTGCTGCTCAAGGTGCTCTGGCGTTAGAGGTAAGAGCAAATGATGTGCAGACAGAAGAACTTCTTAAGCCACTGCATGACGGCAGCACAGAGATCCAGATTAAAGCAGAAAGAGCTTTTTTAAGTGCAATTAATGGAGGCTGCCATATGCCAGTAGGCGCTTATTGTACGATTCATGAAGAGCATATCATACTGCGTGGTTTATTTGGTGATGAGGAAGGAAAAAGAATGCTTATCAAGTCAATAGAAGGTCAATTAGAAGATGCTGAACAAATAGGCTGTGAACTGGCAAATAGGATGTTAAAGGAGCTTAAAGGTGAAAAAAGGTAAAGTTTATTTAGTTGGAGCAGGTCCTGGAGACTATAAATTAATGACGCTTAAAGGCATGGAATGTATTAAAAAAGCAGATGTTATCGTGTATGACAGGCTGGCGAATGTGAACTATTTGAAAGAGGCTAAAGCTGGATGTGAACGCATTTATGTTGGTAAGGCGTCTAGTCAACATACCTTGACACAAGATGAGATTAATGAAGTTATTGTACGTAAAGCAAAAGAAGGGCAGATTGTAACACGGCTGAAGGGGGGAGACCCTTATGTCTTTGGCCGGGGGGCAGAGGAAGGGGAGTACCTACTTGAAAACGATATTCCGTTTGAAGTTATCCCAGGTATTACCTCAGCTATAGCCGGTCCTTGTTATGCAGGGATTCCTATTACCCATAGAGATTTTGCTTCTTCCTTTCATGTTATTACAGGTCATTTAAAGGACGATGAAAACACGGAACTTAATTGGGAAGCTCTTGCTGGTGTAAAAGGCACTTTAGTGTTTTTAATGGGCGTTGCAAATCTTAAAAACATTAGTGAAAATCTTATCAAAGAAGGTAAAAGTCCAGCAACGCCAGTGGCTCTTATTAGCTGGGCAACTAGGCCTAATCAAAGTGTTGTAACAGGCACTTTAGAGAATATTTATGAGCTTGCACTAGAAAAAGAAGTTAAACCCCCTACACTTATTGTGATAGGCGAAGTAGTAGGGCTTCGTGATAAACTTAATTTCTTTGAACAGAAGCCACTCTTTGGTAAAAACGTGATTGTAACAAGGGCCAGAGAACAAAGTAGTGCACTCGTTGAAAAGATTAGTGACATGGGAGGAAATGCTATAGAACTCCCTGTGATAAAAATACAAGAGATAGAAGATAATCATGAGTTAGATGAATGCTTATCTTCACTTAAAGCCTATAATTACCTCATCTTTACAAGCCAAAATACAGTGGATATATTCTTCAATAGACTCAGAGAAAAAGGTCTAGACTCAAGAGGTTTAGCCCATATGAAGATTTGTGCAGTAGGACCTCAAACGGTGTACAGTTTAAATAAACAAGGTATAAGACCAGATATTATTCCAGAAAGAGCGATTGGGGAGGCGCTTTATACATCTTTAAGTCAAGAACTTAAACGTGAAGACAGTATATTGATACCAAAATCAGCTATTGCAAGAGAATATTTAGTAGAAAACTTAAGTAAAATTTGCAGTGTTAAGGCTATAGATCTATACAATACTGTAACCGAAGCGATAGATAAAGACATGATTTTGAGGATGCTTGATGAAGATAAAATCGACTATATAACTTTTACAAGTTCATCAACTGTTAAGAATTTTATAAGAGGGATAGGGAGAGAGCATATAAGTAAGCTTAATCGTACTAAGCTCGTGTCTATAGGGCCAATTACTTCAAAGACAATTCTGGAGTATGGACTTACAGTATATAAAGAGCCTGAAATTTATACAATAGAGGGATTGATAGAATGTATCATTAATGATTAATAAGGCGTTAATAGGAGGCAAAGAAATGGACCATACACGTTCGGAAAGTATTTATAAAGAAGCCGTAAGATACATGCCAGGAGGCGTTAACAGCCCGGTAAGAGCTTTTAAATCAGTAGGACTCAATCCTATTTTTATAGACCATGCCGCGGGCAGTAAAATTTATGATGTTGATGGCAACGCATATATTGATTATATTTGTTCTTGGGGACCACTTATTTTAGGACATGGGAATGAGGTAGTTCTAGAGGGGGTTATGGAACAGTTAAAAAGAGGAACCAGCTACGGCGTGCCCACTCAAATTGAAGTTGAAATGGCAAAGCTTATTGTTGAAGCGTATAAAGGGATTGATCAAGTAAGGATGGTGAATTCTGGAACGGAAGCTACCATGAGTGCGATACGGGCAGCAAGAGGTTATACGGGCAAGAAGAAGATTTTAAAATTTGAAGGATGCTATCATGGTCATTCAGACGCGCTTTTAGTAAAATCGGGATCTGGAACTATTACTTATGGCGTGCCTACCAGTCCAGGTATACCAGAAGATGTGATTAAGCATACGTTGGTAGGCAGATATAACGACATGGAGGAACTAAAAGAAATTTTCAAGACACATGGCTCAGATATTGCATGCGTGATCGTTGAAACCATATCAGGTAATATGGGGCTTGTGCCAGGTAAAAAAGAGTTTTTGCAGTTGCTTAGAGATATAACGAATGAATACCAAAGTGTACTGATTTTTGATGAAGTGATTACAGGTTTTCGACTAGGTTATGGCAGCTCACCAGAATACTTCGGCATTGAACCGGATATGGCGTGTTTTGGTAAGATTATAGGAGGAGGCCTTCCTGTAGGTGCGTATGGTGGTAAAGAGGCTATAATGAATATGATTTCACCAGTAGGTCCTGTTTATCAGGCAGGAACGCTCTCGGGCAATCCACTGGCTATGCATATGGGTAAAAATACTCTCGAATATCTTAGGGATCATCCTGACGTTTATGAGGTGTTAAATGAAAAAGCTGCTTACCTCGAGGAAGGCATAAAAAGTAATCTAAAAAAATTAGGCCTTGATTTAGCTGTTACAAGGGTAGGTTCATTAATAGGATTATTCTTTATCTCAGGAAAAGCAGAAAACTATGATGATGTTAAAAACTGTGATTTAGAGAAATTCAATATTTATTTTAAAGCAATGTTAGAGCAAGGGGTACTTATAGGACCGGCACAGTTTGAAGCCATGTTTATATCTACAGCTCATACGCAAGAAGAGTTGGATCAAACGATCGAAGCAAATTATAACGCACTGAAATGTGCATATAATTTATAAATAGCGTTATTTACTAATATTTCAGATAGAAGGGGGAAAGTATATGAAAAAGTCAAATGTATCACTTTTAACTATTATATTACTACTTATTATAGCGCCAGTCTGCACCTTTGGTATGCATATCATGGAGGGATTTTTACCATTTAAGTGGGCTGTTATTTGGGCAGTTGTATTTATACCATTTTTCATGTTAGGCCTTAAAGATTTAAGAAGAATATTTGCTAAAAATCCGCATCACAAAGTGCTTATTGCACTGATAACAGCTTTTGTATTTGTTTTATCAGCACTTAAAATGCCTTCTGTTACTGGAAGCAGCTCTCACCCTACAGGGGTAGGTCTTGGTGCTATTTTATTTGGGCCTAAGGTTATGGCAGTTATAGGAACTATTGTTCTTTTATTCCAAGCGTTATTACTTGCCCATGGAGGGCTCACAACGCTTGGCGCAAATGCTTTTGCTATGGCAGTTGTAGGACCTTTTGTATCTTATGGGATATTTATGTTAATGAAAAAAAGAAAGATGAATAAAGGGCTTAGTGTTTTTATGGCGGCAACACTTGGAAATATAGCAACTTATGTGATAACATCTGTACAACTAGCTTTAGCTTTTCCAGACCCTGTGGGAGGTATTATGACTTCTCTTGTGAAATTCCTATCAGTATTTTTACTCACCCAGATACCTATAGCAGCTGCAGAAGGGTTTTTAACGAATATTGTGCATGATCTTATTTTGAAAAACAATCCAGAAGGAGTTGAAGGCTATGAAGTTAAAGAGTGTTAATAAAAACTTAGTATTAGGTGCATTAGTCATTTTATTAATGGTACTTCCTTTGATGATTAACAAAGATGCAGAATTTGAAGGAGCAGATGGGGCAGCTGAGGCTATGATAGCAGAAATAAATCCAGATTATGAACCATGGATGGGTTTTATGTTTGAGCCGCCAAGTGGTGAAGTTGAAACATTGCTTTTTAGTCTTCAAGCAGCCCTAGGAACAGCCGTTATTTTTTATTATATAGGTTATTCCAAAGGGAAAAAGAAATATGCTGATCATAGATAAGATTGCTTATAATAATCGCTTAGCCCATACAAATCCTTATTTGAAATGTGGTTTAGGGGCAGCATTTTTAATCCTTTCAGTTTTATGGGATAACTTAAGCGCACTTGCTACTATTATCATAGGTATGAATATTTTAATTATGAGTGTGGCAAAAGTTAATAAAAAAATATACATAAAGCTTATCAGTTTTCCCAGTGTATTTATTATTTCAAGTATTTTAGCTACCCTATTTTATTTTTCAAATGAAGCACATAGTTTTTTATTTTATCTGCAATTTTTCGGATACTATATAGGGTATTCAAAGCTTACATTGATAAGGTCTGCTTATATTTTAATGAGATGTTTTGCAGCAATTTCATGTATTTATTTTATAACTCTCACAACGGGGTTTAATCAAATGATACTTGTGCTTAAAAAACTGCATATGCCTAAAGAGGTGATAGAAATTATTATGCTTGTCTATCGCTTTATCTTTATCTTTTTAGAAGAAGTCTCAGAGATCTATATTGCACAAGAGATGCGTTTTGGCTATATTAACATTAAAACAGCCTATCGTTCTTTAGGGATTTTAATCAGTACTTTATTTACAAGAATTATGATACGATACCAGGATATGAGTATCGCTTTAGATACTAAGCTCTATGATGGTGAATTTTATATATAAGAGGTGGACAGATGATAACAACGCGTGAGCTGACATTTAAGTATGATGAAGGTAATGTTGCACTTAAGAATATTCACATAGATTTAAATAAAGGTAGCATTATAGGCATAATAGGAGTTAATGGCTCTGGAAAGTCCACCTTATTTATGAATATGGTAGGTGTACTCAAACCTACCTCAGGAACAGTACTGTATAATAATCAAACGATAAAATATGATAAAAAAAGTTTAAGAGAGCTTAGAAAAAAGGTTGGCATTGTTTTTCAAGACCCTGATAAACAAATATTTTATTCAAAGGTCTATGAAGATGTTGCTTTTGCGCTTAGAAACTTAGGTTTAGATGAGGCTGAAGTTAAAAGGCGGGTTGATGGGAGCCTAGAGAGTGTGGGGGCCATGGCGTTTAAAGAGCAGCCTATACATTTTTTAAGTCATGGTCAAAAAAAGAGAGTTGCTATTGCTTCCGTCATTGCGATGCAAAATGAAGTGATGTTATTTGATGAACCAACTGCGGGGCTTGATCCTAAAAGTGTTACAGCCATAGAAGACATTATAAAGGATGTTAGTAAGCGCAACACAAAGGTAGTTATTTCGAGCCATGATATGGATCTTATCTATCATCTTTGTGATTATATTTATGTTTTAGATCAAGGATGTGTTATGCGTGAAGGTCAGACTGAAGCTGTCTTTACTAATGATAGTGTTATTTGTGAAATAGGACTTGCTGAACCTTGGTTGGTGAAGGTGCATAAGTATATGGGAATGCCGCTTTTTAGAAAAGAGGAGGATCTTTATGCTTACTACCATGCCAATAGGAAAGAGGGACTTGGAGAGTAGGTATAATTTTAATAGGGCTGTTTGAGAAATCATGGATTTCTCTGCGGCCTTCATTTAAATCTTCAGTTATAAGGAGAAGGTGAATGGAACATTACAAGTTTTTTCAAAACAGAGCGTGTGAGTATTTTCCTTGCCATAAGGTAGAGGATGATAAAGTATTTAACTGTCTATTTTGCTATTGTCCCTTGTATGCTTTAAAGGATAAGTGTGGAGGAGATTTTTCTTATACAAAAAAGGGGATTAAGAATTGTATGGCATGTATTAAGCCACATACCTTACAAGGTTATGAGCATGTACAGGCGCATATACAAAAGGTTATTGAAATAGGGAAGAAAGGCTAAAAGGGGTGAAGACATGAGTAAGATTGTATTTGTTACAGGAGGCGCAAGATCAGGTAAAAGCAGATTTGCTGAAGAATTATGCAGAATTCAAAATAATAGCACAGCGTATATTGCAACAAGTATTCCTTTTGATGAGGACATGAAAGATCGCGTTAAAAAGCATAGGGCAAATAGACCGAGCCATTGGACAACCTATGAAGTATATGAGGATATTTACAAGAAGATTCCGGAGATTGCACAGACAAATAGCACGGTTATTCTAGACTGTGTAACACTTTTGGTAAATAACATTATGTTTAAAGAAGACCTTGATTTTGAGACTTGTGATTATGCTGCAATTGATGGTGTTGAAGCTCATATTAAGGAACAAGTAAGTCTTTTGATTAAAGCTATTAAAAAAACAGATCTCTATTTTGTGATTGTAACTAATGAGATTGGTATGAGTGTAATAGGGGCAACTAGGTTGACAAGAGTTTATACTGATATTATAGGCAGAGTTAATCAGCAGATTGCAGCAGATAGTGATGAAGTATATCTGGTAGTGTGTGGTATACCAGTTAAGATAAGAGGTTAGATATGAAGAGGTTTATGAGCATACTTCAGTTTCTAACACGTATTCCTATTAATATGGATTTAGGCATGGACGATGAGTTTTATAAAAGTCTTGTGTTTTTTCCTTTAGTAGGCGCAGTGCTAGGGGTATTATATTACGTAATTGGTTTAGGCAGTCTATTCTTATTTAATAAGAGCATTACAGCTGTTATTATTCTGCTAGGTTCAGTGATTTTAACAGGAGGGCTTCATATAGATGGAGTAGGGGATACCTTTGATGGCATTTATAGTTATCGGAATAAAGAAAGAATATTAGAGATCATGAAAGACTCAAGGCTCGGAACTAATGCACTTTTAGCTATAGTTTTTTTGCTTTTGTTTAAAGTGGTATTTATTTATTATTTACTTGAAACAGACAATCTGTGGGGGATTATGATTATGCCTATATACGGCAGAATGAGTTCCATGTGGTCATGCTATAGGACCAGGACGCCAAGAGAAACAGGAATGGGAAATATTTTTATAGGAAAGACAACACTAAAGGTGTTAGTGATAGGTGTAAGTTACGCAATGACATGGGTGCTAGGTGTATTATACCTTTTAGCAGAAGCTATAGGCGTAAAGTTTTTAGGACATGTTGGATTACTGATAGTCATATTTTTAGGGGTTAGATTATTTATAAAATCAATTTACAAGAAAATTGAAGGGATAACGGGAGATATTCTTGGGACAATCTGTGAATTTGCAGAGCTTGGCTATCTAGTAGGTATCTATTTGCTTATAATACATTAGCTTTTTAAATAATGACTTATTTTAAAGAAGAACTTATCAAGTGGTTTTGCGTGTTTTATGAATAAAAACAGAGGTAAATGATAATCTTGAATAATAACAATAAAGGAAATACGAGAGGAAGATAAAGATGAATTTTTCATATGAACCCAATAAAATTTTTGCTATAAATGGAGGAGGGGAAATTATTGCGGAAGTTACTTTCCCAGAAGTTAAGGATAATGTAGTTAATATCAACCATACATTTGTAGATCCGACACTACGTGGACAAGGCGTTGCTTCATTACTTCTCCAAGAAGCTTATCAAACAATTAAAAACCAAAATAAAAAAGCTATTATGACTTGTTCTTATGCAGTCAAGTGGTTTGAGCAGCATACTGAATGCAGTGATATTCTTTCAAAATAAAGCAACAACAGTATCTTAAAGGTATTTCCTCAAAAACTATGTTACAGTTTAAATTAAGTAAAATGATTAATTAAAAGGCAGGTAGATGATGAATAAATCTATATTAAATCAATTTAGATTGACAGTTGCAGAAAAAGGTTTTGGTATTTATGGCATAAAGGTACAGCGTATAAATGGGGAGAGCATGAGCCATCGGTGGCGCTCGGATGATCCTGTATGTATTTATTCAGCTGCAAAAACAATTGCTTCTTTGGCAGTAGGTTTATGTATTCAGGATAAGCAGTTTGCTGTTAATGATAAAGTATTAGATTTCTTTCCAGAATATCGAATCCTTGCCGCCCCAGGCAGTGAGGCAATAGAGATACGTGATTTACTGCATATGGCATCAGGAAAGTTAGCATATTGGTTTAATAGTGATGAGCATACTATGATGACAAATGATTGGGCAGAACTGTTTTTCAAAGTACCAGTTACAAAAGAGCCGGGAACCTTTTTTTACTACTCTAATGCATGCACCTATATGTTAGGGCGTATCGTAGAACGGATAAGTGGTAAAAACTTACGAGATTTTTTAGTCTCAAGACTATTTATACCTTTAGAAATTTTTAATCCCCAGTGGCATTCTTGCCCCCAAGGACACAGTCTTGCAGCTTCAGGTTTATACTTAACAACGGATCAGTTTGCGAGAGTCGGAGAAATGCTGTTAAATAAAGGTAGTTATAAAGATAGGCAAATTATAAGTAAAAATTACATCAATGATGCTATAAGTGATACGATAGATAATAAGAGGATTGATCCAACCAATGCTGAGAATTCTTCAGGGTATGGCTATCAGATATGGAAATGTGCTTTTGAAGGCGCTTACCGTATGGATGGAAAGTATGGTCAGCTTTGTATTGTTATACCGAGTAAAGGAGCAGTTATAACAGTAACGGCTCATGAAGAAAAAGCAAAAAATGATATTATTCATGCTGTATTTGAGGACATTGTACACCAACTTGACTAAGATATAAAACCAAATTTTAAATGAATATCAGAATTATAATAATAAAGAAAGTATAATAGAGCTCAGATAGATCTAGTACTACTTAATAATATAAAAGTATTTAACCTTATCAGACCGGAGAATAGAGACATGAGAAAGTTTAAAAGCCCAACAATTTTACTGAGTAGTTGTATAGAAGGTCAAGCGTGCAGATATGATGGCTCAAGTTCAACATGTCCTTTTGTAATGCGTTTAAAACCCTATGCTAAATGGATCACTGTATGCCCAGAAGTAGCCATTGGACTGCCTATTCCTAGACAGACATTACGCATTATTTCGGATAAAGAGAATAACAAGAGACTGGTTTTTTCAAAAACAGGTGAAGATGTAACAGAGGCAATGCAAGCTTTTTCAAATACTTTCTTGGAAGAACTGATATCTAAAGAAGTAGATGGCATTATTTTAAAGGGGCGTTCACCTTCGTGTGGTATAAAAGATGTAAAGATGTATGAAAACTATGGAAAAGCATCCTCCATGCCTAAAAAGACGAGTGGCATATTTGCAGAAAAACTTCTAGAAAATTTTTCGCAGATTGCAATAGAGGATGAAGGGCGGTTAATGAATTATACAATAAGAGAACATTTTTATACACGCATATTTACTATAGCTGAGTTTAGGGGAATTAAGCAAAAAAAGAGTATTAAAGCATTAATAAAATTTCATAGTGATAACAAATATTTACTTATGGCATATAGTCCAGCCAATTTAAAAAAATTAGGGAAACTTGTAGCTAATAATGAAAAAAGAGATATTGAAAATTTATTAGACGTATATGAAGTATATCTTAATAAAGCATTAGCCACAGCTGTGGGACCCATGCGTAACGTAAATATGCTTCTTCATCTGTTTGGTTATTTTTCAAAGAATGTTTCTCAACACGAAAAAGCTTTTTTTCTAGATAATTTAGAAAGCTATGGGAATAAAAAAGTTCCTTTTTCTGTACCCTTAGCTCTTATTCATGGGTGGGTGATAAGATTTGAGAATGAGTATTTAATGAATCAAACGATATTTGAAGCTTTTCCAGCTGATTTGACAGAAGTTACTGATTCAGGAAAAGGTATATAGTTGATAATATTTAACGAATCAGAGGGGGATTCATGGCTTATGAATAAGATGTTATTTATGATTGCAACAAGCTTTTTTTGGTTTTCTTTATACGCCTATGTGCCAGAACTTTCAACTTATGCAAAGGATCTAGGAGCGAGTTATCAGATAATAGGAGTTATTACAGGAGCCTATGGCTTCACACAAATGCTGCTTAGAATTCCACTTGGTATACTTTCGGATAGACTTAATAGAAGAAAGATATTTATTCAGATTGGGATGCTGGCGACAATAGTAAGTGCACTTATTACATTCTTTTTTCCCAGTGTATTTTCGTTATTAGTAACACGGCTTCTAGCAGGAGTGGCAGCATCTACTTGGGTTACTTTTACTGTATTATTTGCAAGTTACTATAAACATGAAGAATCTCCTAAGGCCATAGGTATTATGAATAGTTATAATGCTGTAGGGCAAATTATTGCCATGGTTTTAGGAGGGATTATATCTTTGCAGTTTGGAACAAGATCTTTATATTTGCTTGGAGCTATAGGGGGCATAGCTGGTTTTATTTTAAGCTTTATGATTCGAGAGAATAAAGAAATAGAATTGGTACCAGTACATATCAAAGAACTCTTTTTAATTGCTGCCGACACTACATTAGTTAAAGTATCTGTCTTAGCTATTTTGTCTCAGCTTATTACTTTTGCTACAACTTTTGGATTTGTACCTATTGTAGCTCAGCAACTAGGTGCAAATAGTATGCAGCTTGGTTTACTTACTGCTATTGGCAATATACCAGGTATATGGATTCCAACCTTAGCAGGTACAATGCTTGTGCATTTATGGGGGCAAACCAAAACATTAGTTTATGGTTTTATGCTTAGTGCGCTGCTTTGTATGATAACACCTTTTATTTCATCATTATGGATTTTAATGGGGGCTCAACTTTTAGTTGGTACAGGAAGGGGGATGGTTTTTCCGCTGCTTATGGGGCTTAGTATTAAAAACATAGAAGCAAGTAAAAGAGCCACTGCAATGGGGATTTTCCAAGCTGTCTACGGAGTAGGAATGATCATTGGACCTATCATCCTAGGTACTATAGCTGGAGAGTTTGGGCTTACTACAGGTTTTATAGTTACAGGATTTATTGGGATAGCAGCCAGTTTATTAACAATAAGATTTAAAATAGTATAAGGGTATATAATAACAACTAAAAATGAAGAAGTAAAGAGAAATATTAGTAAAAACAGAGCCCTCTTAATTATTTAAGAAGGCTCTGTTTTTAAATATGTAATGTAGGGTAGTTCGATGGTTAGTAGGTATCTAAAGAAATAGTTTCTGTTTTTATCAAAACATTTTTTTCGTATGTTTCTCGTGATACCTTGACTTTATATCCTTTATTGCGCATATTGACGGGTTCCTTAGTACTTGCAGATGAACTAAGACCAGAGCTGAACTTAGAGGGTGCTAGAACGGACTGATAGACTTCAGATTTAAGCTTATAAGATCTATCCATTAGTCTATGATTGGAATAGATATTAACATAGACTTGGTTTTTTTCAACATAAGATTCAATGTAGATAGGATAATCCAGTGTATTTTCAAATTTAAAATCTATATTATTAAAGCTCACAGTGGCATCTAGCCCTAGAGGAACATAATTAACAGGAATAGAGTGAGGTCTTCTAGTTAAAGGCGATAATCCAGCGCTTAAAATAGCATTGTATAATGTTGAAGAAACTTGACATATTCCGCCACCTATTCCCTGAGAGATTTTAGAATTAACAATAACAGGAGCAGATTTATAACCCTTTTCAGATGTTGTATTCCCTACAATAGTATTAAAACTAAATAGATCCCCAGGTGCTAGAAGTGTCCCATTAATTGCTTCGGCACTTAGAATAATATTTGTAGCTCTATTGGTATTAGGAATAAAAGAAGTATTAAATGTTGTAATACATGTATCGATATTTTCTAAAAGAGAAGTTGTATAAAGAGGTTCTCTTTTAGCTGCAAAATTAAGTATATTTATAGTTGACTCAGAATAAGTTTTTAAAGATAAATTGATTTGATCAATCAACTTGTGTTTATCGAGGATATAGCCATCTGAGTGTGGAGATACTGCTATAACGCCACCTTTATTAACAAAAATTGCAGCATCATTAGGCTCATGCGTAATACTAGATACAATTTCTGCAACGAATAAATCAATTGCTGTTTCATCGAAGTTAAGCGTTACATCAAAGTGTTTTTCAGTATCATTCAGAAGAAAGAACCATCTTTCTAATGGCTTTAAATCATTAGGATAATCATAAGCTGCATCAATCATTTCAGCCACATTAGAATCTATAAAAAAGTCCTTAATTAAAGCTGTAAATAGTTTATCTTCTAATATTAAAGTAAGCTCTTTCTCTAAAATAGCTTCTATATACTGCGTTTTAATGACTGATAGTGCTTGATCACGAGACATATTGCCAACATTTATACCAGCTACAATCATATTTTTATAAAGTTTATTTTCATATCTTAATAAATCTAAAGAAATTCCCCATTTTAACCCCAAGCTGAGACTTATCATTCCGCATAAAAGTTGAATAAACAAGAGTTTAATGATAAAAGTTTTGTTGCAAGAAGTCATCATATCGTACTACTTACCAAAAAAACCAAGGATATTTTGAAGTCGCTCTTCTTCAAGCTTAATAAGAGAGAGTTGCTCTTTAGTCATTAATTCCTTGCGTTTGATTTGCTGATGATAGTCATTAATGATAGCAGTTAATTTATCAATCTCTTGTTTAAGGGCGGTAATATCGTCTTCGGCCTGAGTAGCATAATCATTTGAAAATTTATTTAAATAAGTATATCTGGTGGTACCATCAGATAATAGATTTTCTAGATTCATAGAGGATGCAATCAAAATGTTATTAAGAGTTGTTTTCTTTACGTATTCTGGCAATTCAGCTGGTAAGGCATTAATTAAATTTTCAAGTACAAAAACTGTATCAGTTACAACGTCCTTATTTAAGCCGTACATAGTATAAATTTCTCCAAGACTCATTGTCTTATCAAAATTTATCGAAGGGGAAGAATCATTTGAAGAGTGAGCTGATTCAGAATGAGAGAGATTCTCCTGAATATCGGTTTGAATAAGATAATCGGTTTTGTCTTGATCAGAGACAGTGATTGGAGCGCTATCTAAAGCATCTTGAGCTAAATTTTCAGATGATGACATTTTCTCATCCTCCCTTTCTATTAATTTGTATTTCTCAAGTACAGACAATATCTTTCCCATTTGCATACCCTTTCTTTTAAAAAAATTATTCATACGCCCGCGTATGTTATTATTAAATACTGCAGATTAGTAGTTATTAAATATATAGTAATTAATTATGATACAGTATGTATAATGCCCAAACCTATTAATAAACCTGCAATAATCATAATAAAAAAAGAAAGCAGATAATAAAAGGCATTAGTTAATTGATAATTTAAATGGCGAAAAAATTTATTTATAATATAAATAAAGAGATTTGTAATTAAAAGAGCAGAAAGCAATCCGCATAATATTACTAGAACTATCATTGTTTACTCCTATGAATGCTGAAATATATAAAACATTATACCTTAACATAAAAGTTATATCAATAAATACCCAATTATATATTAAAAAATTAATCTTATATTCTAGAAATGATACGTATTTTGTAGGAACAAGGTATTTTTAGTAAAAAAATAAAAAAGTCTTGTCATTCTTTTGAATTGAAGAATGGCAAGACTTTTGCATTAAATACTAATTTTCCAATAGGATTTTGGCAAGATCAGGACTTATAAGATGGTATGACATTGTTTCAGTTGAAGCTACCACTCTGCTATCATCGCCATAACTTATAATTTGAATCTCTGTATTATTTCTTAATGAAATAACCATCTTATATCCCGTAATCATTGTGATATAAGAAGTATCATCTATCATACTGTCATTAAAAGCCTTTACGATATCTTGTTTGTCGAGATCTTTTTCAACAATATTATCTTCTAAATCATAAAGTGTGACAGATTCTACATCTTCTACATTAATGTTTTTGGCTTGATCAGCACCTTCAAGGATAATACCGGCAGCATTATTATCTTGGTTTATCGGAGGAATAGGTTCAGTGTCGCGAGGCGCGCATCCAAATAAAAGAAGTCCGCTAAGTAAAACAATATGAATTTTTGGAAATTTTATTTTCATAGTTATAATCCTCTCTATTATAATTTTTTGTTGATACCTATATAGACGCTCTTAAAAATAAAAAGTTCCACTTAATTAAGAAGTTAATATTCTTTATCAACGGTTATAATACATTCATAAGAAGCATTTATTTCTTTAACAGCTTCACTAATCATTAGTTTAAGTTTTTCTTCAGAAATAACTTTTTCTAAATTATGGGCATCAACTACAATATCAAAAATAAGATTTTTATGGTCACCTTCACCTACAATCCTAAAGTCATGCATTGATTTAATAAGAGGATTGTATTTAATAATTTTTGTAACTTCATTTTTAAGTTTAACCATCTCCTCAGTCATTGCACCAATGGGATCCATATGAATAACTAAGTGCAGCTGTAGTCTTTCACTAAGTTCTCTTTCAGCCTTATCAATAATTTCATGAATCTTCATAATAGGAATATCAGCGGGTATTTCTGCATGGATAGAAGCCATAGTTCTTAAAGGACCATAGTTATGCACAATTAAATCATGTACCCCTGTAATATAATCATAAGCAAGAACCCCGTTTGTAAGGTCAAGGACAAGCTCTGGGTCTGGGGCTTCACCAATAAGTGGGTTAACGGTATCTTTTATCAGGTTAAAACCTGCATAAAGGATAATAAGCGCTACTATGCAGCCTATATAACCATCAATAGGAAAAGTTGTAAATCTAGCTGCAAAAAATGATATGACGACAACAGAGGTAGTAAATACATCACCCATAGCATCTGTAGCAGTTGCTTTAAGTGAAGAAGAATCTATTTTACGCCCTAGTGTTCTATTAAACATACTCAACCACAGTTTAAAAAAGATAGAAATAAAAAGCAAAATAAAAGAAAGCCATTCAAAGTTCACAGGCGTAGGATCTAAAATACGATTAACTGAAGTTTTAATAAATTGAAATCCTACAAGCATTACTAAAAAGGCTATAATTAGTGCGGAAAGATACTCGATTCTGCCATGACCATAGGGATGCTCCTTATCAGCTGGTTTATTAGAAAGTTTAAAACCAATAATGGTAATAATTGAAGAAGCCGCATCAGATAAGTTATTAAAAGCATCGGCGAGTACAGCTACTGATGAAGTGAATAGACCTACAGTAAGTTTAATGGAAAAAAGAATCAAGTTAATTAATACGCCTATAATACCAGACAGATAGCCTATTTTGCCTCGCACGGATCTATCTTTAAAATCACTGTTGTTTTTTGTAATACGTTTTAATAAATAGTTTGTTAACATATACCCCTCCATAAGTTACTCACTTAGTATTATCATAAGATTTTTTAATAAAATTATGCTTAATACATCTATGTATTTTAGAAATTATAATAAATGAATAATTTAGTATAAACTTTTAAAGATAACTTGACAAGCATTGCCGCTACAAAACATTAGATTTCATTACCTCAGTCTTTTTTATTAACACTATAGAGAAACAACATATAGACTTGAGGTATTCATCACTATAAAGTTGTTTCTCAGAATGATTTGACATCACGTATTATAGTGACTAACTAAAAATTAAAGATGTAAAATCTATATATAAAGTATAAACTATCACTATTTATAATAGAAGTATTATTTAGAAATAGTAAAAAAGACTATCTCCTGAAATAGGAAATAGTCTTTTTTTTATTCTTCAATAACTTCTTCTTCTATTATAGAAGTGTGTTCAGAAGCTTCAATAGCTGCATTATCTTCAGCAGCATCTTGCACTTGTGTTTTGGCAGAATCTGCATCTACTTGTTCATTAGCTGTATCTGCATTAAGCAGGTCTAATGAAGTATTTGCTGTAGCTTCTGTGTTAGTGAGGTTTAATTTTTCATAAGTGGAGGTGATTTGTGTGTGTTCATCATCTGAAAGAGCTACTTTGATCGCATCCATAAGCAAGTGAGTTGCTGCTGAAGCTTTTGTGTTTAGAGGCAGCTCTAAAGATTGAGTTGCAGTAACATAGGTATTTACATAATCAATACCATATGTCAGATCCTTATAAAGCATAGATGTTTTTTCATCTAGTCCTTTTAAGGCTATGGAAGCAATTTTACTATCTTGTACTTCCACAATTAAATCCATTTCTGCATCAGATAACGAAATTCCTGCTATGTATTTGCCATCCTGATAGGTATCAGAAGGAGCAAAGGTTTGCGTTGCATCTTTGTTTTTAAATAATAAAAACATAAATAGTGCAATAGCGATTAAGAAAATGATGAGAGGAATTTTGAGATCTTTTAACTTAAATACCATGAATTTAGGATTAGACATGATTACCCTCCTTTTTAATAAGATGTCCTAATACATATATATGGATAAGCAATAAATTATATGCAAAATAAAATAATAAATAAATAAAAAATAATAGTATGAGCAAGGCGGGCATAGTTGAAATATACTAGTAATATAAATGACATAAACATAATAAAATAAGTTTATCCTCATAACTAATAGAGAGGAGTAACCTATGGGAAAAAAGATTAATTTGGATAAGATGAGTCGCCAGACGCAATTAGTTGGATATATAAGAAATGAAATCATAGAACAGTTAGAGCTGAGTATTAATACTAAAGAGATTATTATTTATCCAGGCGTTATAAAACATATACGAGAAAGGCATCCTTATACTTTTAGAAAATATTTTCATAAGCTTGTGGAAATCATTAGATCTCCTGATTATATAGGCGCAGTATATAAAGATTACCATAGAATAGAATTTATTAAAAACTATAAGGACAATATACTAGTAGCCTTAAAAGTTGAGGAAAACAGCCCTATATTTATCTCAAGTATGTATATTATTACAGAAAATGCAATTGAAAAAAGGATAGAAACAGGTAAGCTGCATCCAATACATTTAAGTTCAGAAATAGATGTAGGCAAAAAGCAGTATAAAAATATAAAAAGATACAAACAGTAAAAGCAGCAGGGGAGTTGAGGAAGCTTTTCAACTATATATTTAGTAATAAAAATAAATTCAGATAGATAGAGTGAAAAAGCTTATAGAGTATACTTTATAGCCAATATATGCTAATATGAAAACAAAGAATATCAAAAGATAATAAATAAGAAAGAAGGGTTACTATGGTAGAAATAGCACAGACTATTGATCATACTTGTCTAAAGGCAACAGCAACAGAAGAAGATATTAAGAAGGTTTGTGAAGAGGCTATTAAGTACAACTTTAAAACGGTATGTGTTCCGACTTGTTACGTGGCTATGGCAACACATCTTTTATTAGGTACATCGGTTGGTATTACAACAGTAGTAGGATTTCCATTAGGCAATGAAACACCAGCTGCCAAAGCTTTTGAAGCACAAGAAGCTGTCAAAAATGGTGCAACGGATATAGACATGGTCATTAATATAGGGGCTTTAAAAAATAAAAAATATGATTTTGTTCAATATGATATAGAAGAAGTCGTAAAGGCTGCAAAACAAATAGACATGAATACGATTGTAAAGGTTATTATAGAAACCTGTTATCTTGAAGTGGATGAAATCGCAAAAGTGACAGAAATAGTAACAGCTTCGGGAGCAGATTTTATAAAAACATCTACAGGTTTTGGAACAGGAGGGGCAACCTGTGAACATATTAGGCTTATGAAAAGTATAGTTGGGGATAAAATTAAAATTAAAGCAGCTGGTGGCGTGAGTGATTTAAATATGGCAAGAGCACTTATTGAGGCTGGCGCAGATAGGTTGGGTACAAGTAAAAGTATTGCTATTGTTTCAAATCTAAAGTCAGAAAATGACGGCGACTATTAATGAATGATGAAAATGCCTTTAGTTAATTAACTAGAGGCATTTTCATCATATAATTGAACTTAAAGAAGAATTAAAGTATAATAGGTAATAATAGATCAAAAAATGTTTTAAAACAGAAATAATAGGGTATACAAAAGCATTTGTGGATAAAAGATAAAAATAAGGAAGTGATAAGATGAAAAACTCAGTTTTATTAGAAGCAGGAACAGGAGAATTAGAAATAATTGTATTTATCGTCAACGGAAATGCTTATTGTATCAATGTATTAAAGTCAAGAGAGATTATACAATTAGGCGAAATAAGACCAGGAGCAGTCACTAATAAAAGTATATTAGGACTTGCAAGTGTGCGAGATAAAGTTATGACTGTTGTGGACCTAAGCTATATATTAGATAATAAGCCAACAGACCTAACAAATACTAAAATGGCCTTAGTATGTGAATTTAATAATCAAGAAGTGATGTTTGTAGTAGATAGTATTGTCGGCATCCAAAGAATTAAGTGGTCAGACATTACAAAACCGGACAGGTTGTTAAAATCAACACTTTCAGTTGGAAACATCTTAACAGATAATGGAATACTTCTTTTATTAGATTTTGAAAAAATAATAACAGATTTATCAGAGTCCGACAATGTATATCTTAAGAGCAAGGATAAAATAGCACTTAAATCTGAAAGAATGACCAAGAAAATCTATATAGCAGAAGATTCTAAAACAATTAGAAACCTGCTTAAAGAAGTCTTAGTAGCAGGTGGATACACACAACTTACGTTATTTGACAATGGACAAGATGTACTAAAGTCTATTTTTGAAATTAAAGAAAAACATGGACAAAATTTCAATAAAGAAATAGATCTCCTTATAACAGATATAGAAATGCCTATATTAGATGGACATACTGTTACCAGAAGGATAAAAGAAGATCCACTCTTAAGTGAATTGCCAGTAGTCATTTTCTCATCACTTATAACAGCAGATCTTTTTCATAAAGGAGAACAAGTAAAGGCAGATAGGCAAATCAGTAAACCGTCTATTGATGGACTTGTAGCGGCTATTGATGAATTGTTATTTTAGGGCTTGACTAAATAATAAACTTTGATACAATATAGAGAAACAACATATAAACTAGCAAAATAGGAAAAATTGTAGATGAGAAAGAGTATAATCTTAAAGCCAGAGAGTGAGTATTAGCTGAGAGCTCACACAAGATTAGAAGACATCTCGGAGAGCGCTTTTGAAAGTATAGTAGAAAGCGACGCATGGCTGGCGTTAAAGGCTTATAAGTGCAAAGACATTAAGATGTCTTTGAAACAGGGTGGCAACACGGTAATATCGTCCCTGACAGTGATGTCAGGGGCGTTTTTTATTGTGAAATAGGAAAGTGCATCTTGCTTGCAAGGGACCAAACTTTCCAGTTTCACAAGTGTGTGCGTTTTTTGCACACTTTCTTGTAGAGAGAAACAGTTTTAAAACTTAGGTTATTCATCTGACTAAAGTTGTTTCTTAGAATGTTTTCATAATTAAATAACAACGTGAATAAGTTAAACATTTAAAATGTGAAAGTTATAGTCAGGAAAAGTATAAATATTAAGTTAAGAGAAAGGGATAGCTATGGAAGAAATTCGTGCGCTTAAAGGAACTAAAGACATCTTTGGAGATGAGATGAGGAAATGGCTCGATATCGAAGATATCATTAGAAACCTATGTGATGATTTTGGATTTAATCAAATTAGAACACCAATATTTGAATTTACAAAACTTTTTAAAAGAGGAGTTGGTGAGACTACAGATATTGTTAATAAAGAAATGTACTCTTTTATAGATAAAGGTGATAATGACATTACTTTAAAACCAGAGAGTACAGCCCCAGTAGTACGGGCTTATCTTGAGCATGCTATGCATGCAGAAACCCAGCCTATTAAGCTATATTACATCTCACCTACATTTAGATACGAAAAACCACAGGCAGGGCGTCAACGACAATTTCATCAGTTTGGGATTGAGATGTTTGGCAGTGAGAGTCCAACAGCAGATGCAGAGGTTATTGCAATAGGGCAGACGCTTCTTAAAAGACTGGGGATTAAAAATGTAGAGCTTCATATCAACTCATTAGGTGGTCCAGAATGCAGAAAAAGATATAATGAAACACTGAAAACTTTTCTACGTTCAAAAGAAGAACATCTTTGTGAATTATGTAAAGAAAGAATGGATAAAAACCCACTGCGTGTGCTGGATTGTAAAAATGAAAAATGTCAACAAGAGCTACAAGGTGCTCCTACTATTTTGGATACATTAGGCGAAAGTTGTAAAGCTCATTTTGAGAAGGTTCAAGAGCTTCTTACTGCTATGAATATAGCGTATAGTGTTGATTCAAGTATTGTAAGAGGTCTTGATTATTATACTAAAACTGTATTTGAATTTATTTCAAATGATATAGGTGCTCAAGGCACTGTATGTGGCGGAGGAAGATACGATAAATTAGTTGAAGAAATAGGCGGCAAACCGACCCCAGCAGTAGGTTTTGGAGCAGGAATGGAAAGACTGCTTCTTGTACGTGAGGCAGAAAATAAAGATGCAGTTAGTCCGACTTACCGTGATATATTTATTGGGTATAGAGGTGAAACGGCTATGGTAGAAGCTTTTAAGATGGTAAATCATTTAAGACAAGCAGGCATAAGTGCAGAAAGTGACCATCTTCAAAGAAGCATTAAAGCACAGATGAAATATGCTAATAAGATTAGTGCAAAGTTCTCGGCCATTATTGGTGAAAGTGAATTGGAAGAGAAATCAGTTCAAGTTAAAAATATGGCAACAGGAGAAGCTATAACAGTATCTTTTGATCAATTGGCAGATAGTGTGAAAAAAATGTTAAGTGAGACACTATAAATTACAAACAGATCCTTGTAATTAAAGATATAATGAATAGCCGTATCATGTTAATTATTAGGTGTAAGATAATATTAAAGATAAATAAATGTAGTAGGTGGATATAAGTACTCCGCCTAAGATGGAGGTTAACACATGTCAGAGTCAATGCAAGGACTTAAAAGAACACATCATTGTACGGCACTATCTTCGGCAAACGTTGGAGAGGAAGTTATTGTAACAGGATGGGTACAAAGAAGAAGAAATTTAGGGCAGCTGCTTTTTATTACACTACGTGATATCACAGGACTTTTACAATTATCTTTCAGCGAAAATACTGAGAAAGAGATATTTGAGAAAGCTGAAAAGCTCAGATCAGAATATGTTATTGCTGCACGGGGAGTAGTTGTATCCCGTGGAGAAGATGCTAATAAGTCTATGAAAACTGGAGATATTGAGATTGATGTCAAAGAGCTTCGTATTCTTTCAGAGGCAGAAACAACGCCTTTTGAAATAGTAGAAAATAGTGATGTAAGAGAAGAACTTAGACTGAAATACCGCTACCTTGATCTTAGAAGGCCTGATATGCAAAATAATCTTATTTTGCGTAGTAAAGTCGCACAATCGGTACGCAGGTTCCTAGAAACAGAAGGCTTTTTAGAGATAGAAACACCCATACTCATCAAGAGTTCGCCAGAAGGTGCAAGAGATTATATCGTTCCTTCAAGAGTACACCCAGGAAGTTTTTATGGTCTTCCTCAATCACCACAGATTTTTAAACAGCTCCTTATGGTTTCAGGATACGATAGATACTTTCAGATTGCTAAGTGCTTCCGTGATGAAGATCTTAGAGCAGATAGACAGCCTGAGTTTACACAGATCGATATGGAAATGTCTTTTGTAGATGTTGAGGATGTAATAGGTATTAATGAAAGACTTATACAAAAGGTGTTTAAAGAAGCAATGGATATGGATATTACGCTGCCAATCACTAGGCTTACTTATCAAGAAGCAATGAATAGATATGGCTCAGATAAGCCAGATATTCGTTTTGGATTAGAACTTAAAGAGCTTTCAGACCTAGTAGAGGGATGTGGTTTTGCAGTATTTGAAAATGCTTTAAAAGAAGGCGGTGCCGTTCGTGCAATTAATGCAAAAGGCATGGGCGATATCGGTCGTAAGCAAATTGACAGTTTAGTAGCTTATGGTAAAGACTTTGGAGCAAAGGGTGTAGCATGGCATCAGATTAAAGCGGATGGCGAAGAAAAATCTTCATTTGCAAAATTCTTAGGCGAAGAAACCTTGACTCAGATTAAAGAGCGTATGGGGGCTGAGACGGACGATTTAATCTTAGTCGTAGCTGATAAACCGTCAGTAGTTTATGCAGCACTTGGAGCACTTAGATTAGAGGCCGCAAGACGTTTAGAACTTATATCAAAAGACGAGTTTAAATTTGTATGGGTAACTGATTTTCCGCTTCTTGAGTTTGATGAGGAAGCAAACAGATATGTAGCTATGCACCATCCATTCACAATGCCAAAAGATGAAGACATTCCACTTATGGAGACTGATCCAGGAAAAGTACGTGCTAAAGCCTATGATCTTTGCTTAAATGGCTGCGAACTTGGTGGTGGAAGTATTCGTATTTATCAAAAAGAAGTGCAAGAAAAAATGTTTGAGCTCCTTGGTTTTAGTGAGGAAGCAGCATATAGTCAATTTGGTTATTTACTCAATGCCTTTAAATATGGGGTACCGCCTCATGGGGGCCTTGCATTTGGGCTAGATCGTATCATCATGTTGATGTGCCAATCAGATAGTATCAGAGACGTTATAGCTTTCCCTAAGGTAAAGGATGCAAGCTGTCTGATGACAGAAGCACCAGGACCTGTTGAAGATAAACAATTAGAAGAATTAGCACTTAGTATTACTAAAGTTGAAGAATAAAAAAACTATATAATCAAGAGACTATCTGAGGCAGAATGGGAGTTTTATCATCAGGTAGTCTCTTTAATGCATTATCTTAAAAGATTGAAATTTTAGCATCTTACTCATATAATAAATAATTGAAGAAGTCTAAGCACTTTTTTATAATACCGTAAATAGTTTATTAAAAAAATGTATAATATAATAAGATAAATATTACTCGGGAGGTTATCAAGATGAGCAAAGTACAAGAGGCATTAGATTGCTTTAAGGAGGGTTTTTCATGCTCTCAGGCTGTATTTGCAACCTATGCAAAAGAATTAGGTATGGACTATGAAACAGCACTCAAGGTATCACAAGCATTTGGGGGCGGTATGGGGGGAATGAAAAGAGAATGTGGTGTTGTAACAGGAGCGTATATGGTGATAAGTCTGATACATGGCAGAACAAGAGCCGAGGATGCAGAAGCTAGACTTAAAACGTTTGAACTGGTTAAGACCTTTCATGAGCACTTTCGTGAAGTGCATAAGTCTACAGTGTGTGGAGAACTCTTAGAAGGTTACGAGGGAAATCCCCATGATTTATGTGGAAAATACATCGAAACTTCATGCAAAATTTTAGATGATTTACTGCATTTATAGAGAGCAGGTATAAAAAGGAGAGGGACTATAAGAGAAGGCAGGTAGTATACTATGGAAAGTGAGCCTCTGTTTATAGCAACGTTTAGTACCATCTTTTTTGTGTTCTTAGCATAAAATAAGACAAATTTAAATAGATATTATAGAAATGTAAATTTAGATAAAAATCTATGCAAAAACAACTTATGACAAATAATAGATTATAAGGCTGAAAGAAAAGCACTTTCAACTTTCCATTTGTGGCAGTATCACAAGCAAAGGGGTAAAAATGATTGATCAGAAAGGTAAAATATGAAAAAATCATGGATTATTTGTTTAAGTATTATTTTAACGCTGATAATAGGCGTAATAGGAAGCAGTAAGTTGTTTTTAGATTGGATAAGGATTGAAGTTATTAAATTACAAACTTCAGCAACGGAATATCCGTGGGCACCTCAGATACCGCTTAAGTTGGAACTAGAAAGAAAAAAAGGTTTGGGGAGAGGAATAGATGCGCTAGGAATAAGTTTGGACGTACCCTGGACAGATATGCGGTTAACTGAAGAAAAAAATAATACATATGTATTTCAATCAGAAAACTTTCAAATAAGTATAGCACAAGAGGGTCATTTACTTGTGCAAGATTTTATAAATGATATGATTGGCGCCAAAAAGGCACAACAGTTTTATAGTTATCTGACCCAGAATTATGATAAAAAGGTTATCTGTTCACTGTATGAGTTTGATAAAATTGTGCTTAACATCACACAAGAGAATTTGATAGGTATTCACCAAAAGAAGAAAATAGATATGCTCTATATGCTTCTTATTCTCAAGTGTCAACTGATTCCTGTATCAGCCCAAACCGGAATGTATCATTTTGAAAATGACTTAATAAGAGGCTTTCGATTTGGTACTGAAGATACCATTATACTTTGGGTTTATAATAGTCAAGGAGAAAAATATCGTATTGATATATCAAGAAGACCTCACTCCAATATAAGGATTACTAAAAGTATATTAGAAGAAGTTAATAGGATACTGCCTACCATTAAATTTATTAACTAATTATAAAGATACCTAAAGAGTAAGGTCATTTTTAAAGGAGGAAAATATGTTTGCTAGTAACCGATTAAGCTATAGAAAACTTAGTAGAACAGATTTTGGTTTTTATTGTCAACTTTTTTCAGATCAAGAAGTTATGAAATATACATATTTAGAGGCATTTAGTTCAAAAGAAGAAGCCAGGTATGCATTTGAAAAGGCTTTAGTTATACAAGAAGATGAGAATCAGGGAACACAATATATTGCTGCATTAAAAGGCAGAGAGACGGCTATTGGTATTATAGATTATGAAGTGTTGATAGAAAATAATTTGGGCGGGATATATGAAATAGGATATTTCATTCAAAAAGCATACTGGGGTAAAGGTTATGCAACAGAAATGGGAAAAGCACTCATAGATTTTTTATTTAATAATAAGAATATACATAAAGTTGTAGCAAGCTGCCACGCCAATAATCAGCACTCAGAAGCAATTATGAAAAAGTTAGGAATGAGCCAGGAAGGTGTTTTTAAGCTTGCAAGGTATAAAAAGGGCAGTTGGGTTGATGAAATCAAATATGGCCTCTTAAGACAAGACTGGAGTGAGGGCCAGTATAAAATAAATTGCAGAAAGTAATGCTATAGAAATAGATTTAGAGTTAATTTCTGAGCATATTGTATTTGGGAAAAAATGTACTGTTTAATTTGACAGAAATATTAAAATATGATATATTAATTTAAATAATAATTATTATATAGATAATCGTGAAGTAGAATGGATGAGTAGTTGATTGTCGAGCTGGATTACGTATTTTAAGTGTGGAATTTAGTAAGGCTTTCACCGAAACGAAAATTTATTTGAAAAATGAAAGTTATATATTAGAACTGGGGTCTGTCTAGGATCAAATGGTCATGGACTATGCTATCTTTGGTGGCGTAAAACGAGCTTTGTGCGAAGTTTAGACACTCTAACTCTATTAATCATAGAGTTAGAGTGTCTTTTTTATTTTTTAAATTGGTAAATAATGTAAGGGAGGGATATATTCGTGCAAGTAACTTAGGCTATTTTATTCAGTTACGAGGACCAAATAAAAATTAAAAAGGAGATTCAAAAATGAAAAAAATTATTTTATTTATGTTAACATCAGTTGTTGTATTGCTTATGGGATGTAATAAGGATCAAAGTACATATGAAAAAATCCAAAAGTCAAAAGAAATGTCATTTGCAATGACAGGAGCCTATCCACCTTTTAACTTTATTAACGAGGAGGGTGAATTAGATGGTTTTGATATTGATATTGCCAATGCTTTAGCTGAACAAATGGGGGTTAAGGCGGTGCCTATTACCACAGCTTGGGATGGTATTATAGGAGGACTTGAAAGTTCAAGATTTGATACGATTATAGGAAGTATGGCTATTACAGAAGAAAGACTTGAACGAGTAAGCTTTACACAGCCGTACTATTATGATGGTGCTCAGTTTTTTACAGTTTCTTCATCAGAATTAACAAGTATTGAAGAATTAGAAAATGGTAAAGTAGGAGTAGTTACGGGAACAACTTTTCACGATGCATTGCTTCAAATGGAAAATATCACACAAATCCTACAATTCGAAAGTGATGTAGATAATTTTATGACAGTAGAACAAGGCAGATCAGATGGACTTGTAACAGCAAAATTTGTAGGGCTACAAGCTCCAGAGAAATATGGTGTTGATATTAAGCCAGTCGGCCCTATGCTTTATGCAGAGAATATTGGTATAGCTGTTAGAAAAGATGATGAAGAGTTACTAAATGCACTGAATGAAAGCTTAGATAAAATTATTGAGAATGGAACGTATAGTCAGATTAGTGATAAGTGGTTTGGCGTTAATATTTTAGAAAAGTAATCTATGGATAATCAATTTTAATATAACTAAGAACTGAAAATACTAAGGAGGATATATCGCAATCTTCTTAGTATTTTCTTACGTACAACAGGGAGGTGCTAAGTGGAAGGGATTATAGAATTTGTACAGACAGTTATTAAGTTTATGCCCAAATTTTTACCAGGTGTTTTAACAACTTTGCAGTTGTCAATATTTTCTATTATACTAGGAACACTATTTGGACTATTTATAACGCTATTGAAGCTTTCAAAAAGTAAGGTGCTAAGTAGGATTGCAGATTTTTATGTTACGCTTGTTAGGGGCACACCATTATTGCTACAATTATTTTTTATCTTTTATGGTTTGCCTCAAATAGGGTTTGAAATTGGAAGATTTACATCAGCGATTATTGGGCTCGCTTTTCACAGTGGCGCGTATATTAGTGAAATTTTTAGAGGCGCTATTTTGTCTATTGATTATGGTCAGGATGAGGCTGCAAGGGCACTGGGAATGACAAAAACACAATCTTTTAAGCATGTCATTTTGCCACAGGCTTTTAAACGTTCTGTGCCAGCCTTAGGCAATCAGTTTATTATAGCTGTTAAAGATTCATCCTTAGCAAGTGTTATAACTATTACCGAAACAATGTTATTAGCCAGACAATATGTTGCAGCAACCTATCAAGTATTTCCTATTTTCTTTCTGGCCGCTTGCTACTACTTAATTATTATCTTGTCTTTAACTAAACTTCTTGCAAAACTGGAGATGAAGTTAAAAGTAAATGAGAGGAGTTAGTATGATAGAAATAAAAAATTTACATAAAAATTTTGGTGAACTAGAAGTTTTAAAAGGAATTGATCTCACAATTAATGAAAGAGAAGTTGTAAGCATTATTGGGGGGAGCGGTTCAGGAAAAAGTACACTGCTTAGATGTATTAATTGTTTAGAAAAAAAAGATAGCGGAGATATTATTATTGATGGACATCCTATAACGGGATCTAGTTCAGATAAGAATCAGCTGCGTCAAAAAGTAGGAATGGTCTTTCAAAGGTTTAATTTATTTCCGCATATGACTGTTATTAAAAATGTGATGTCAGGACCGCTTGTTATTAAAAAGATAGATAAGGAGACAGCGGAGACAAAAGCATTAAAACTACTAAAAAAAGTTGGTTTAGAGGAAAAAGCTTATGAGTATCCAGCTATGTTATCCGGAGGTCAGCAGCAAAGAGTTGCCATCGCAAGAGCTCTTGCAATGGAGCCGGCTGTTATGCTATTTGACGAACCTACATCAGCGCTCGATCCAGAGCTTGTTGGAGAAGTACTTCAAGTTATTCAAAACCTTGCTAAGGAGGGAATGACCATGATTATTGTTACTCATGAGATGGGTTTTGCAAAAGAAGTGTCTGATAAAGTTGTTTTTTTATTTGAAGGAAAAATTGCAGAAATGGGAACATCCGATGAGATATTTAATAAGCCAAAACACGAAAGACTAATAAGTTTCTTAAACACAGTATGGTAATGGTTTTAGAAAATATGTCCTATATAACACAGAAAAAACACTTGGAATTATTTTTCTAAGTGTTTTTTCTATATTATATAATTTTATTAAGTGACAAAAAAGCTATCGAGGTAGAATATTAAGTGAATATTGAGAAATATTATAGGACATATGCTATAATGTAGAAAATTAATGGAATAGTATGGTGACACAGTTATTCAGTTATTAAAAAGGAGGAAAATAGATGAAGACAATAGGCCTTATTGGTGGAATGAGTTGGGAGTCAACAATGAGTTATTATAAGATTATCAATACATATATAAAAGAGGCTTTAGGGGGACTACATAGTGCAAAATGTATTTTATACAGTGTAGATTTTCAGGAGATTGAAGGATGTCAGTTAAAAGGTGAGTGGGATAAAGCTGGAGAGATACTAAGCAGCGCTGCTAAATCATTAGAAAAGGCTGGGGCTGATTTTATTATTTTATGTACCAATACTATGCATAAGAATACAAAAGAGATTTGCAGCAGAATAAGCATTCCATTTCTACATATAGCAGATCTTACAGCCAAAACACTGATAGATGATAAAAAGACTAAGGTGGGTTTACTAGGTACGAAGTACACGATGGAAGAACACTTTTATAAAGGTAAACTTAAAGATTTAGGGTTAGAAGTAGTTATACCTAATGAGGCTGAGAGACACTTCGTGAATAAAGTGATCTTTGACGAATTGTGTTTAGGAAAACTTAAAACATCTTCAAAAGAAAGATTTATAAAAATAATAGATGCTCTTAAAGCGAAAGGCGTTGAAGCAGTAATTTTAGGATGTACGGAGATTGGGATACTGATTAAGCAAGAAGATAGTAGCCTACCACTTTATGATACGGCTTTTATTCATGCAACAGAGGCAGCGAAATATGCGCTGAGATAGAAAAGGAGAAAAGGAATATGGATCTAAGTGTCTTTATAGATGAGCAAGTATATAAATTTTATTGGGAGGAAGATTATAATTGTGCTACGACCTCACTAAAAACATTAAGTGCTATTTATAATATTCAACTATCTTCACAAGTGATTGACGCAGCTCAAGGAATGCATGGCGCAGGAAAATACGGAGCGCAATGTGGGCTTGTTGAGGGGTGTTTAATGTTTATAGGTATTTATGGAACACATATAGGGCTAGAGCAGTCAGTAATAGTAAAGACGTGCTATGATTTTGCTGAAAGTTTTGAAGAACATTTTAGGAGCATACGATGCTCCGATTTAAGGCCAGGAGGGTTTCAAAAAACAGATCCCCCTCATTTATGTGAAGCACTTACTAAAAAAGCACTGTTATTTTCTGTTGACCATTTAAATAACGTATTTATACACAATAAAATTGAAATACCAAAGCTAAATAACTAAAGGCCAGGCACGATAATTATTTAAAAGGAGAGGAATGAGAGATATGTTAGATAATAAGTTTAAGATGAGATTTGCCGGGGAGGAAGATAGTTCTTTAATCATGTATTTTATTAAAGAACTTGCAAAATATGAGAACCTATTAGATCAAGTGGTAGCTACAGAAGAGGTTTTAAATGAATGGTTATTTAAGCAAAAGACTGCCGAAGTTATTATAGGTGAATATGAAGGTAAGCCTATAGGTTTCATGCTGTTTTTCTATAACTTTTCCACTTTCTTAGGAAAAGCGGGAATCTATTTAGAGGATCTTTACATCGAGCCGGGTATGAGGGGGAAGGGACTCGGGAAATTCATGTTACAATACTTAGCACAGCTGGCACTAGAAAGAAATTGTGGAAGACTTGAATGGTGGTGTTTAAACTGGAATGAACCATCAATCAACTTTTATAAGCACTTAGGTGCCGTGCCTATGGATGAATGGACTGTATACCGCGTAAGCGGGGAGGCATTAAATCAGTTAGCAGCTAAAGCTGAATAGGAAGAAAATATTTACAATTGAATGCAGGCAGGAACTTTCTTTGGGTTTAGAAGCTTAGT
Organism: Cellulosilyticum sp. I15G10I2; assembly: GCF_900095725.1. Lineage (NCBI taxonomy): Bacteria > Bacillati > Bacillota > Clostridia > Lachnospirales > Cellulosilyticaceae > Cellulosilyticum > Cellulosilyticum sp. I15G10I2. The sequence continues at coordinate 52,232 of NZ_FMMP01000028.1, read as the reverse complement.
TAGGATTAGATTATATAAAGGGAAGGTGTATAAAAAAAGTAAAATAACAAAGTATAGTGATAGGACAAATAGTGTATCAATAGATAATCTATTAATGAAAAAGTATCCGTGGAGGTAGCGTGTGAAAAGTAAATATGACAGATGGTTAACTCGTGAGATGAAAACATGGCGGGAGATAGGTCTTGTAGATACTGATACAGTAACAAAAATAGAAGGCTACTATAATGAAAGAGTTATCCAAGAATCAAATAAGTTAGGTGGTGTACTTGGTATATTAGGATTTATTCTTATAGGACTAGGGATTATACTTATCCTTGCTAAAAACTGGGATCTTTTCCCCAGAGGTGCAAAAGTAACACTTTCATTTTTGCCTTTTTTAATAGGAAGCCTCATGGGAATGATTGTTCTCAAAAAGCATATCTCTGGATGGATTAAAGAAGCTATAGCTGTTTTTACAACTATAGGAATTGTAACGGCAGTAGTAATGAGCGGACAGATATACCATATAATAGCCGAAGAGTGGATGCTGTTTTTTATTATAACACTGTTGACGCTACCGCTTATTTACTTATATGACTCGACCTTAACATTAGCTGCATATTTAATACTAGGCAGTATATGCATGTTTATGACTGACTTAATTGAACTATGGATCAAACTAGGTTTAGGCATAAGCATTATAGGTGCAAGCATACCTTATGTTATCAAATGGTACAAAAAAGACAGAGTAAATATTGAAACGAGTTGGTCCAGTGCATTTATAGCATTAGCTGGCTTTTTATTTATCACTTCACTTGTACACGATGGGGTGCTGCTTCGGGAACTTTATATCGTTTATTTTATACTTATTCTAGGTATAGATGCAGGGCTCTATGAAGAAGATGTTTCATTGGGAACGAGACCTTTTGCTGTTATAGGAAATATAGGACTTTATATTATGTTATTTATTTTTACCTTTAAAGAGTTTTGGTACTATATAGATACAAGTAACGTAGCAGGGGAGTACATGATCATTATAGCCTTCTTTTTAGTAATAACTATCGGAATAGTGATAGGGCTTATAAAACTAAAAAGAAATTTCACAAAACGTATCTATATTTATTTGATAGCAGTAATTATGATTATTACTTTTAGAGTGCTAGGATTATTAAATCCACATACATCTTCGGTCCTTGCCATTTTATTAAATATATTTTTTGTAACACTTGCGTTTATTACTTTAAAAGAGGGTATAAATTATAGTAGTCAAGGTCGCATGAATATGGGACTATTACTTTTAGCAGCTATTACAATTGCAAGGTTTTTTGATAGTGAATTTTCTTTTTTAGTTAAAGGTATTGTTTTTATTACTTGCGGGGCAGTTTTTTTATTAGCTAACTTTTATCTTATGAAAAAACGTAAAAAGGAGCTAAGAAATGTTTAAAAATAATAGGCGGTTTCAATTATTAATCATTACTTTCTTTGTGCAGTTCTTAATTATTTTATATATTAGCTTATCTTATGAAATTGTAGCGCTTATAGGAAATACTTATCAATTTAAAATAGAAGGATATGATCCTATAGATCCTTTAAGAGGAAGATATCTTGCATATATAATTGATACAGATACGATAACAAATCAACTTGGTGATTATACAGGACGGTGCTACATTACTATTGCAAAAGACAATGAAGGTTACGCATATTTAGATCGCACGTATAAAGAGAAACCTAAAGAAGTGGATTATATTGTAGCACAAAAATATGGAGAAGAGTATTATCAAACATATTTTACAAAGTATTTTATTAATGAAGCAGTTGCTCAAAAAGCAGAAGAGCTATTTAGGGAAAATAATGAACAAGGTTTAGTTGTTGTAAAAGTTAAAAATGGCAGAAGTATTGTAGAAGGACTTTATATTGGAGATAAGTTAATAGAAAATTACTTTGAATAATAAAAGCATAAAAAGGAGTAAGATGAAATAGAGGCAGTCTATTGGTTATTTCAACTTAATCCTTTTTGTTATTAAAATATAAGTCAGTCAAATAGATTAATTTTATATTGCCTTAATATTCATAGAATACAAGTAAATGACGATATACTTTATAGCGAAATAAAAAAGGGGAATTTAAATGAAACATCCATTTGCATACGAAACAGTTGAAAGAAAATATACCTATGTTTTAGGGATTGCTATGGTTGTATTTGAAAAGGGAGAGCCCACAAAAAGACAAGAAGAGTATTTAAAAAAACTTGTAAAAGATATGGAGCTTTATGATGAAGAATTAGATAAGGTTCTAGAAGTTGCAAGACAATACCAAGCAATTAAGGATAAAGTAGTAAGTGTTCTAGATACACAGGATAAAAAATATTGTTTTCTTATGGACCTCTATAGTATGCTGGATGGAACAAGTGAAACTGACCAGGAACTTTTAATTGCTATTGATCCGGCCATAAAATTTCTAGATATAACACAATCAGAATTTAATTATATAAAGCAAGCCCATAGAAGGCGTTTAGATTATCAGAATAAATACTATTTAGAAGAAATTAGCAAAGAGTATAAGGGCAATCAGTACGATCTAGAGGAAGATTCTTTAGAGTGCTATGCCAGTGATGAAAACTGTATTTTGCAGGAGGAGTGTATTCTCCAAAAAGGTGAAGAACTTATTATTACAAAGTCTTATAAAGTATCAGGAAATATCAAGGTGTTAAAAGGAGCAAAACTCATTTTTAACGAAGCACAAGTAGAAATAAGTGCATCTATTCAAATAGAGGAGGGCTATCTGGAAATACGAAATTCTAATTTTAAGAGCAACAAGGAGCTGCGTGGGGTCATGTTTGTGATTATGGATACAACTGTACATATTGAAAACAGTCACTTTGACGGCAATGATGCAACAGGTATATGGTGCCATATAAATGGAGAACTTTTTATAGAAAACAGTACTTTTACAAATACTGCAAATAGATCATGTCTCACGCTTTGGGATTGCCAGGCACGTATAAAAACAAGCTATTTCGCAGGATGCAGATCAGAAAAAAGCAGTGGAGGAGCTATCTATACAAATAGTAATTTAGAAGTATTAGGAACTTCTTTTAAAGATTGCAGTGCTTATAACGGTGGGGCAATCTATAGGTTTGCTGATTTGATTCCATGGGTAAAAGAAGATATAGTAACAGGTGTTGATGTGAAAAAAAGATATCGAGAAGAAAATAAAATGATTACACTTTTTGGAAGCAAAATAGACTTTATACCTATTCCTAAAAGTTTTAAGCGTATAGCATATCCTCTTATATTATGTGATAATCAATTTTTATATTGCAAAGCATACAAAAGGGGGATTGTATGTGCTTATGAGTCACAAGTAATTATCAATAAAAAAAATATTTTTAGCAGATGTGAAGGACAAAATATTTATTACTATGAATAGTAAATATATAAAGATAGTACATAAGGCTTTATGCGTTAGCTTTATGTACTATCTTTATGAGATAGGAAAGTACGTCTTGCTTGCAAGGGACCCAACTTTCTTGTTTCATAAGCGTGTGCATTTTTTGCACACTTTCTTGTATCTGGGGGGAAAGAAGTTAATAAAAAGTGATGTTAGGCATCAATGCATAAAGAAGCCTTCTCTTAATAATTATACTAGGTTAAGCAGTATCGCACCCTGAGCAACAATAAAGCATATTACTATTCCTGTGAGTGTTGGGACTAAAAAAGAAATTAAAGCCCATTTTAAACTTTGCGTTTCTTTGCGAATTGTCCAGAGTGTAGTAGCACAAGGCCAGTGGTTTAATGCAAACAACATGGTGCAAATGGCTGTTAGTGAACTCCAACCGTTTTGAACAAATAATTGTCTCGTCTGCTCCAAGCTACCAAGTTCTAACATAGAGCCTTTAGACATATAACCCATTATTAAAATAGGAATAACGATTTCATTAGCTGGAAGGCCTAGTATGAAGGCCATCATAATATAACCATCCATACCTAATAACCTGCTGAAAGGATCTAAAAATAAGGCACAATGGGTCAGAATACTTATATCACCTATCATAATATTAGCCATAAGCCAAATCACAAGACCAGCAGGGGCAGCTACCATGGCAGCGCGTCCCAGTACAAACAAAGTACGGTCAAAAATAGAGTGAATAATAATTCTTCCTACCTGGGGTTTTCTATAAGGAGGTAGTTCCAAAGTAAATGAAGATGGCAGCCCCTTTAATATAGTTTTGGATAATAGCTTAGATATAAAGAGTGTGAGTACTACGCCTAATATAATGGCACCCAATACAGATAAGGCTGCTATTAGAGAACTAAAAGCACCGGTAGTTCCAGCGATAAAGATAGTAGAGAGAGCGATTAAAGTTGGAAAGCGTCCATTACATGGTACAAAATTATTCGTAATAATAGCAATAAGTCTTTCGCGTGGAGAATCAATAATACGGCATGAAATAATTCCAGCAGCATTACAGCCAAAGCCCATACACATGGTTAGAGCTTGCTTGCCATGAGCGCAGGCTTTTTTAAAAAAGTGATCTAAGTTAAATGCAACCCGTGGCAAGTAGCCTAGATCTTCAAGCAAAGTAAATAAAGGAAAGAAAATAGCCATCGGAGGCAGCATTACAGACACAACCCAAGCAAGTGTTCGGTATATACCGAGTATAAGAGCACCATGTAGCCAAGCCGGTGTATTAAGCCACATAAAAAGGGCACTCAGCTGATCTTCGATCCAGAATAATCCATCGGCAAGCAGAGCTGATGGGACGTTGGCCCCTTCTATTGTCAGCCAGAAAATAATGCCTAAGAGTCCTATCATAATGGGTATGCCAAAGAGGTTGGAAGTAAGAATATTATCAATTTTACGATCCGTTTGGTTATATTCTTTATCTTCAAAAAAAACAACCTGATCACAAATAGTTTCAGATGTTTTAATAATGTTGGAAACAATATGGTCTCTCAAATCATTTATATCTGTATTTTCCTCTTTAAGATACATATGCACTTGATCTATTTTTTGATTTAACAGCTTATCTCCTGCTAAATCAAAATGAAGGTAATTATTCATAGATTCTAATAACATATCATCCCCGTCAATCAAACGAAGAGAAGTCCATTCATTATTTATTTTATGATCTATAAGCTGGTGTATGTGGGGTTTAACTTCTTGGATTACCTTTTCAAGAAGCATATCGTACTTGATTTTAATTGGGGTGGTTTTAAGTTCCCCTCGTACGACTTGTTGGATAGATTCTTTTAGCTCATTGAGGCCCTTACCATTTCTTGCAGTAGTTCCTACTACGGGTACTCCTAAAAGTTCAGATAGCTTTTTGAGGTCAATATTAATTTTTTTACGGTTGGCTTCGTCCAGAAGATTAACACATACAACTACTTTATCTGTAATTTCTAGTATTTGAAGCACAAGGTTTAGGTTTCTTTCTAAGCAAGTTGCGTCAACAACGACTACCGTTGCATGAGGATTACCAAAAAGAATAAAGTCTCTTGCAACCTGTTCTTCAACAGAACTTGCAAGTAAAGAATAGGTGCCTGGTAAATCTACTAATATATATTTTTCATCTTTATATGTATATTTCCCTTGAGCATTGGCAACAGTTTTGCCAGGCCAGTTTCCTGTGTGTTGATTAAGACCCGTGAGGCTGTTAAAGACTGTGCTTTTACCAGTATTTGGATTGCCAGCGAGTGCAATGATAAGATCGTCAGGTGATTCAATTTGTACTTCAAACATTTCTTTTAAAGCACCAGCACCTGTAGATTGATTAGTCAACCCCATTTATAAATCCTCCTTTACTATACTCACTCTATTGATTCAACGAAAATTTTATATGTTTCCTCTAAGCGCAGAGCAATAACAGTACCTCTGATTGCATAAGCAATAGGATCACCAAAAGGACTTTTGCTTAAGGATTCTATGGTTGTATCAAAAATAAGTCCAAGGTCCAGTATTCTCCTACGAGAAACGCCACTGCAAGTTAGTTTTTTTACTTTAGCCCTACAGCCTATAGGAAGATCGTGTAGAGGGATTAAGTTTGGATTCATCAAATTACCTCCTTTTTATAATTTTTTATGTTTTTACATCATAAGTTAGTCATAGGAAACTTTATTTGTTAAAGCTAATAATTACTATATGCATTAATGTTTAAGTTTGTAGCATGTTTTGCAAAAAAATGGTGATAAAAGAGGGTGAATAATTTGAAGGAAGTAAAAGAATTTCATACCGTTAGAGGCTATCAAATGTTAAATTCAGAGCAGAAGTTATTAACTTCAAGTATGGAAGATTACTTGGAAATGATTTATCGTATTTGTATAAAGGAGGGTTATATTCGTATTAATCAATTAGCATTAAAATTAAATGTAAGGCCTTCATCAACGACTAAAATTGTTCAAAAACTTAAGCACTTAGGACTTATAGAGTACCAAAAATATGCGATTATACAACTAACTGATGAAGGACAGAAGATTGGTCAGTTTCTTTTAAAAAGACATGAGATTATTGAAGCGTTTTTAAGAAAACTTGGGATAGAAGAGACGCTGCTTAAAGATACAGAAATGATGGAACATGATATGAGCCTTAACACAGTAAAAAGCTTAGACCTATTCAATAAGTTTTTAGAGGATAATCCTGAGATCATTGAACAGTATAAGATGTTTAAAGAGAGATGCTATAAAGAGATTAGTTTCGAATCCAACCAATAAAAGTAATGATACATCCCACTAATAAAAAATAACTCTACAACGGTTTTGTATATTACAAGAATTTATTATATAATTAAATTAAAAACTTTCTATCCTATGTAAGGTTAAGATATAAAAGGACGAAGGGATGATTATATTAGAAGAAACAGATACTTTTAGAGAAGATCAATTTTATAGTTATGAAAAGAGCATAATATAGAAAGGAATAGAGAACGTGGGAGTAGCAGAAGTTAAAAAATTTTTTCACCAAAATAATTTTAATAAGGAGATTATTTTTTTAGAAGAAAGCAGTGCAACAGTTACATTGGCAGCTAAAGCATTAGGGGTTGATGAAGAAAGGATTGCGAAATCAATAGCTTTTAATGTTAAAGACAAAAGTATTCTCATTGTTGCTTCAGGAATAGCTAAAATAGATAATAAAAAGTTCAAAACGACATTTAGTACTAAAGCTAAAATGATGTCTTATGAAGAAACGCTTGAAAAGACAGGTCACCCTGTTGGTGGTGTATGTCCTTTTGGACTGCCAAAAGAAGTAGAAATATATATAGATAAAAGCATTGTTCATTTTGATACTATTTATCCGGCAGCTGGAGGTGTTAATGCCATTGTAAAAATGACACCAGATGAGCTTATAGATATTACAGGGGGAAAATGTATAGATGTATGTAAGATAACTATTTAGGAGGAGAGAAGCTATGCAAGGTGTAAATATTGAACTACTTAAAGAAGAAGAAACTGAAGAACTAAGCAATGTGATTTTAGAGGTTTTTGATGAGTTTGTTGCTGGAGATTTCTTAGAAGAAGGTATTACATTATTTAAAGAATTTATAGCACCGTTATCCTTAAAAGACAGGGAGGAGAATGGAGAGGCATTTACACTTCTAGCTAAATACCAAGGTAAAATTATAGGAACTATTTCCATTAAAGATAAAGACCATATTGCACTGTTTTTTGTAAACAAAACTTATCATGGGCAAGGCGTAGGCAAGCTCTTATTTACACAGGCGCTGGATAAGATTCTTTTGAGTGATAGCGGACAAGTCAAGAAAATAACAGTTAATGCGTATCCAAGTTCAGTAGAAGTTTATAAAAGTTTAGGTTTTAAAGTTCAAGGAGAAGGGGATCTTCAAGAAACAAACGGCATTGTCTATTTACCGATGGAGCTCATTTTGCAGTAGTAAATAAGTATGATATAATAAGGAGGAAAATAATGCAACTTATATCATGGAATGTAAATGGTTTAAGAGCTTGTGTGACTAAAGGTTTTTTAGATTTTTTTAAAACAATAGACGCAGATATTTTTTGTCTTCAGGAGATTAAGCTGCAAGAGGGGCAAATAGAGCTGGACCTTCCGGGATATCATCAGTATTTTAATTATGCACAAAAAAAAGGTTATTCAGGAACAGCCATTTTTTCGAAAAAAGAAGCACTGAGTGTAGACTATGGCATAGGCATACCACAGCATGATACAGAAGGAAGGGTTATTACTTTAGAGTTTGACAGCTTTTATATGGTTACAGTGTACACACCTAATGCTCAAAGTGAGCTTGCACGTATTGATTATCGTATGGAATGGGAACAGGATTTTAGGAAATACCTAATGAAGTTAGATGAGAATAAACCGGTTATTTTATGTGGAGATCTCAATGTTGCACATCAACCTATTGACTTAAAAAACCCTAAGGCAAATGAAGGAAATGCGGGGTATAGCCCACAAGAAAGAGAACAATTTAGCAAGCTTCTAGATGCCGGATTTATAGATACTTATCGTTATTTCTATCCTGATAAGGAAGGATCTTATAGTTGGTGGTCCTATAGATTTAGAGCAAGACAAAATAACGCAGGATGGAGAATCGATTATTTTGTGGTATCTAAGAGACTTAAAGATTATTTAGCAGATGCCACTATTTATTCTGAGACACTAGGGTCTGACCATTGTCCAGTAGGACTTGAAATAAACTTAAAGTAATTAGCAGCAGTTATAAGAGTAGGCAAATAGAGTGTGATATGATAAGATAAGTGAGATAATAGAGTTATGAAAAGATAGTTGTGGAAATTTAAAAGGGGGACTAGATCATGAAATATAAAATGCTTCATACCTGTTTAAGAGTTATGGACTTAGATAAATCCTTAGCCTTTTACAAAGATGCACTGGGCTTAATAGAAGTTAAGAGAAAGGACTTTGTAGAACATCAATTTACTTTAGTTTTTTTAACAGATGAAGCTGGATTCTATGAAGTGGAACTTACTTATAATTATAATCCAGAAAAGCCTTACGAAATAGGTAATGGTTTCAGTCATTTAGCTGTGTCAACGCCAGATCTTGAAGGCTCTCGACAAAGACATATTGAGCTTGGTTATGCAGTAACCGATCTAAAGGGACTTCCGGGAGAAAAACCAAGGTATTATTTTGTAACAGATCCAGATGGCTATAAAGTTGAAGTAATACGAGGATAATAGCAAAGAGGGCAGACTATTTAAGCGTTTGCCCTCTTTGCTTTAGTAAATAACTTCAATATGGTAGCCTTCGCTCTCCAAAGTGCTTGTAATTTCTTTAATATGATGATGACCGTTGGTTTCAACGGTTACTTCAAGTGCAACGTAAGTGAGACGATCAAGTGCCTTAAACTGATTATGATCAAGTTTTACGACATTGGCACCTAACTGGGCAAGTATTTGAGCTATTTTAACAAGCTGGCCTGGTGTGTCTTTAAGTTTAACTGAAAAACAAAAGAGTCTTCCTCTAGAGTAAAGACCATGATTAAGTAGTGAAGACATAGTAAGGACGTCAATATTCCCCCCACTAATAACCGAAACCACCTTTTGATCAGTCACATCCAGTTTCTTTAAAGCAGCTACAGAAAGTGCGCCTGTTGCTTCAGCAACAAGTTTATGTTTTTCAACTAATAAAAAGATAGCTTCTATTAGGTCGTGGTCATCTAAAGTAATAATTTCATCCACATAATCTTTAATAATATCAAATGCTAAATGCCCAGGTTTTTTAACAGCAGCACCATCTGCAATGGTATCCACATAAGGAAGATGTACAAGCTTGCCAGAGTCCATAGATAACTTCATAGCCTGTGCACCTGTTGATTCGACACCGATGACTTTAATGTGGGGATTAATCGCCTTAGCCGCAATAGCTATACCACTGATAAGACCGCCCCCCCCAATAGGTACTAAAATAATATCGGTATCAGGGAGTTCTTCTAGTATTTCAAGAGCTATTGTACCCTGACCTGCCATAATATCTATATCATTGAAGGGGTGAATGAAGGTATAACCCTTTTCTTGCTCCAGTTTTCTAGCTTCTTCATAGGCCTCATCATATACATCACCAGCCAGAACGACATTTGCTCCCCAGTTTTTAGTTGCTTTTACTTTAATAAGGGGTGTTGTTTTTGGCATGACAATCGTTACATCTATCCCGAGAGAGTGGCCGGAGTATGCAACACCCTGTGCATGATTACCTGCAGACGAAGCAATAAGTCCGTTGCTTTTTTCAGCATTTGTCAGGCTCATAATTTTGTTAAGTGCACCGCGTATTTTAAAAGAACCTGTTATTTGTAGGTTTTCAGGTTTTAAATAAACTTTATTATCAAATTCTTTGCTAAGTTCATAGCTATAAATGAGCTTAGTTTCAACACATGTATTTTTAATTTTTTCTTTGGCAGCCAAAATATGCTGTAAGGTGAGTGTAGTTTTATGGGTATCATAGGACATAGGTAAAACCTCCGGATATAGAGTTAACATTTCAATGAGCAATATCTTTCTTATTATAATCAATGCATATAGTATATGCAAATAATAAAATGAATTCTCCTTGTTAGAATATTTTGCTATAATGATGTATTGGCGTTTTAAACAGCAATGAGTTATGCTAAAATAATGAGAGGAACGAAAAAAGTATAGGGGGCATATTATGAAGCTTTCGGATTTAAACAATTATTCGAGGATAGTGATTCAATGCCATGATAATCCAGACCCAGACAGCATAGGCGCAGGATATGCTTTGTATAAATTTTTTGAAAATGAAAATAAAGAGGTTAGCCTTATTTACAGCGGAAAACTTAAGATCACTAAACCCAATATTCTAATGCTCATTGAGGAATTTGATATCCCTATACAATATGTAGAAAAAATAGATATTGAAGGGTTGCTTATAACCGTAGATTGTCAATATGGAGCAGGAAATGTTACAAAACTTAATGCAAGAGATATAGCTATTATAGATCATCATCTGCCCGAGGTAGATGAGATAGCAAGATCTGAAATAAGAAGTTTTTTGGCAAGTACTTGTACATTAGTGTGGGATCTTATAAGTAAAGAAAGTTTTAATATTAATGAACATATTGATATTGCTACAGCACTATACTATGGACTTTTTACAGATAGCGGGGGGTTCTCAGAAATCAATCATCCACTTGATAAGGATATGCAAGAGAGTCTTATAATAGATAATAGTGTCATGAGAAAGCTAAAAAGTTCTGTGCTTACTCTAAGAGAACTTGAAATTGCAGGGATGGCACTTATAAGACATTCTTATAATGTAGTGAATAAATTTGTACTTGTAAAAGCGCAGGAGTGTGATCCTAATATACTAGGTTTTATAAGCGATTTGGCACTTCAAGTAGATAGCGTTTATGTATGTGTGGTTTATAATCAAATTAATAGAGGAATTAAATTTTCTGTTAGAAGTTGTGTTAAAGAGATTATGGCCAATGAACTTGCAGCTTACCTCGCAGAAGGTATAGGCTCTGGAGGGGGGCATATAGAAAAAGCAGGAGGATTTATTAGTCAAAAAGAATTTGACAAAAGGCATGCGTACCTTAATGCGGATGAATATTTTTTAAGAAGACTTACAAGGTATTATAGGTCATTTGATGTTATTTATAGTATAGAAGACTATGGCGAAATAGATGACATGCAGCTTTATAAAAAAAGAGCTCTGCCAGTTGGTTTTGTACCCTTAACAGATATATTACCTGATAATACACCCATTGTTATAAGAACGCTTGAGGGAGATCTTGATTTGCTGGCCAATCAAGATATTTATGCCATGATTGGCATAAAAGGAGAGGTATATCCTACTACAAAAGAAAAGTTTGAAAAGAATTATACAGTTTTAGAAGAGCAATATGACTTAGAACTTGAATACTTTCCTAGTATAAGAAATAAAAAAGACAGCAGCACCATACATCTGCGCCAGTACGCCAAAAAGTGCATTTCAAAAGGCGAAAGTTACATTTATGCGAGACCTCTAAAAAAGGCTGTTAAAGTGTTTACCGCATGGGATAGAGAAAAATATATGTATGGCAAGATCGGCGATTATCTGGCGGTTAAAAAAGATGACAACAGAGATATTTATGTGATAGAAAAGGAAATTTTCGCGCAAACTTATGATAAACTCTAAGATGATTAAGTCGTTTAATGAATAAGTGCTATTTAAGCGGTAAATGAAAATAAGCAAAAGACACTCAAAAAAGACTAACGTTGGAGATGATTGCCACGGTTAGTCTTTTTTGAGCTAGCTCGCTTCTAGGCTCTCTTTTTTTAGATATCATCTACATCTGTTTCTTCACCGTATCTGACGGTTCCTTTAGAACTAAAACTATCTTTTGGATCATAGGCTATAAAACTGCCGTCATTAGGTTCGGAGGAAGAAGTTTTATTTTTAGTTGGGGTATTTATAAGATTTGAAGTGTTTGTTTTAGATTTAGGCGTTATATCTATATATCTTTTCATTTTGTCACCTCTTTTATAAAAGATATAGGAATAGTTTGAACCAAGAAAAAAAATGTATACCTATTTATAAAGATTTATATAGATATATATATAAATATGAAATATACCTTGACAGACGAGGTATATAATACTAATATATAAATATAATTAAGGAGTAAGATGAAAAGCGAGGTGATAGGATGTCCATTACATCGGACTTAATAAGAGGGCATACAGAGACGATTATATTAGCACAATTGATAGTAAAGGATAGCTATGGTTATGAAATTAATAAAGCTATACAAGAAAAGACAGATCATCAGTATGAACTTAAAGAAGCTACTTTGTATAGTGCTTTTCGCAGACTAGAGCAAGCGGGTTTCATATTATCTTATTGGGGGGATGAGACAACTGGGGCGAGAAGACGTTACTATAGTATAACGCCTCTTGGCAAAGCTGCTTATACCAATAACAAAAAAGATTGGGAAGAAGCTAAAAAACTAATTGATCAGCTTATTTAAATGTAAAAACTTATTAGTGGAGGGATCATAATGATTAGTAAAATAAGAAATAAAGTAGATGAATTATTTGAGGAGGCACCTCAAACAAAAAAAGCATTTGAACTAAAAGAAGAACTTATTGTCAATCTAACCGAGAAATACAATGACTTGGCTAGTTTAGGTAAGCCACCCGAAGAGGCTTATAATAATGTCATTGCAAGTATTGGAGATGTTGATGAACTTATAAGAGGGCTTAAACAAAATGATGTGTTAAGTGTTGAAAGAGAAGAAAAGGAACGTAAAAAAACAGCAATGGTTGTAGCAGGTTCTGTAGGTTTATATATTCTGAGTGTAATTTCGCTTATCACGCTTGTAGCAGTAGTTGGAGTAGATGGCGTTATAGCAGTTATGGTGTTTTTAGTTATAGCTGGTGCGTCTACATGTATGCTTATTTATCACTTTATGTCAAAACCAAATTATATAAAAGCAGATGAAACATTAGTAGAAGAGTTCAAAGCGTGGAAGCAAGGGCATGCTCAAAAAAATCAGCTATGTAAATCACTTATATCTATTATGTGGACACTGATTACTGCTATTTATCTTATTATAAGTTTTACACTTCATATATGGGCATATTCGTGGATTATATTTATAATAGGTGCAGTTATTGAACAGATTATTAAGTTAGTATTTGATATGCGTAATACGAGGGAGTGAATTTTGTGAAAAAAATAAGAATCCTGCAAATTATTGAACTCATTATATTAGTTATTATAGCGATAGGTCTTATTAGTTTTTTAAGTAGTGTAAGTAAAAAAAGTATGCATGAAAATAATAATGAGGGCTTTAGTTTTAATTTTGATTTTGATCTATCATCTGGAGAAAGCAAAAATCTTAAAGTATTAAAAGAAGAGCAAGTAAGTGGTGCAGGAATACAAGAAATAGAACTTAAATTTAATAGCACCAATATAGAGATAGCTATAACAGATGATAAGACTATAAATATTATAGAGAGTGCGGTTAGAAAATTAAATGAAGATGAATTATTTACTCTTGTTAATCAAAATGGTAAACTTATAGTAGAAGCTGGTAAAAGAAGACAACGATTTATTTTATTTGGAGCGGGTTTTAATCGACATAAAGTAAAATTATTACTTCCCAAAACATATACACAAGATTTAAAGATTAGTACTTCTTCAGGTGATGTTAAAATACTTAGTGATTTGAAACTAAGAGACATAGACGTAAATCAAGCTTCAGGAGATTTCAGGGCAGATTATATGATAACTGCACAGAATTTTAATGGTGATTTGGCTTCTGGAGATATAAGAATGAAGTATTTAGAGAGCGGTAAGTATGCCTTAAGTACAGCTTCAGGAGACATAACTATAGATTTTATAAAAGGTTCAGGGGATATAGAAACAAGATCTGGAGATATTAGGTTTAAAGAACTTATAGGCGGAAAGTACAATCTTAGTTCAGCATCAGGAGATATAAGTCTGAAAAACGTATACGGTTCAGGAGAGATAAAAACAGCGTCCGGGGATATAAGAGCAGCTTATCAGGAAATCCAAGAATATTCTAAGCTAAGTGCGACCTCAGGGGATATTGATATAGCACTTGCAGAAGGCATCAGTTTTGAAATGGAGGCTAAATGTATATCCGGGGAGATACAAGGTACACTTGATATGGATTATAAAAATAGAAAAGCGAGTGAAGCTAAAGCAGTAATTGGCCAGGGGCCATACGCGACACTGACAATAAATACAGCATCGGGAGATATTACAGTCAATCAAAACTAAATAAGATAAGTAAGAGGGAATCGTATGGGAAAACATTATGGTAATTTACAAAAAGTAAAAGAAGGAAAACGTCGTTATGCTATTACGCCGTATATCCCAGGTGGATTTATTACAGCAGAACAACTGATTAAAATAGGAGAAATCGTCAAAAAATATAAGGGGGTTATTAAGATTACATCAGGGCAAAGGCTGCTTATAACAGATCTTAAAGAAGAAGATTTGGAAGCTATTTGGGATGAATTAGATATGCAGCCTGCTGTTAAGGAGCAAAATAGTGTTAAAAATGTAGAAATGTGCCCGGCTGGTTATTGCAAAAGATCAAAGTATAATACGATATCAACGGGCATGAGGTTAGCGCGCAAATATCAGTGGCAATCTATGCCTTGCAGGACTAAAATAGGGGTTGCGGGATGCAGAAATGCTTGTGGAAGTGTTTATAGTAAAGATGTGGGAGTCATAGCAGATGTTTCAGGATTTCGTGTGGTAGCTGGAGGGAGCAGTGGCTTTCATCCAAGACTTGCAGATATAATAGCAGAAAATCTTACGGAAAAAGAAGCTTTAGAGTTAGTAGACCGCGTTATGATATGCTATAAAGAACAGGCAGAGCCAGGAGAGAAATTAGGATTTTTGATAGATCGTATAGGAGTTGAGGCATTTAAAAGATATTCCGGGATATAAATAGGGGAAAGATTATGGTTATTAATTTTAAAACAAGTAAAAGACTAATAACAGGATAGGCTTTTAAGCCTATCCCGTTATTATAAAAAGAAAAAAAATGAATTTTTATCACTATTAAAATGCGTTAAAATAGACTATAATTATTATGGATATATTTAGTATAATTGAAAGGGTGATAGCGTTGAATAACAAACAAAATATCCTTTTAAACACGGGAATAACCTGTATATTCGCGGGAGTTGTTCTTTTACTATATCTTAATAACTTGCTGCCAGAAAAATATTTTTATGAATATGCAAATTTACTTGCAGGTGTTATTTTTATGATACTATTTGCAAGAACTAAAAATAAAATAATGCTTATGGCTTCTATATTTTTCTTTATAAATGTATCGGTTTTGTTTCTGGGAACACTGCTTAATACCTCGAGTTTATTGGCCCGTATGATTTTAATACCGGGTATTATGCTTTTAGTAGTGTACATAACTAAAAGAAAATCGGTTATTTTAACTGTAGGAGCACTTTTGACCTTTTGGGGGATTTTTGTGTTTATTAAAGAACCATTAGGGATATACGGCTATTATTTTTCAATAGGCTCTTTGATGTTATTTACAGTTTTAGCTTTTCTGTTTATATGGGTAATAGAAAGACAAAACTGGCCTATTTTACCTATTTTAATATTTGGAGTAATGGGCACTTATCTTATAGCTGATTCATTGAGCATCATGGCGAGAAATATTATACTTCAGACAGGATGCATTTTACTTATCTTAATTGGAGTTATATTTATTATAAGAAGTTTATTTAACAGACATTTAGATGACTAACATAGATCAAGGAGAACGATATGCCAATTGGAATAGTAGAAAAGATTGAAGGAGAGTATGCGATTGTTCAGATTAAAAGGCAGGATATGTGCGGAGATTGTCATGCTTGTGATGCTGTCCATGAAGCTAAATCATGTACATTAAAGTGTATTAACAATGTGTCTAGTAAGGTTGGGGATACGGTTGAAATATCTGCAGATAATAAAACTTTTTTAAAAGCTACTTTTATAATGTATGGACTTCCACTGGCTGGGCTAATAGTTGGTATTTTAGTAGGGTATGTTATTTCAGCTTTTATATCACAGATAGATTCTGAGTTGTTGATGATCCTAGGTGCAGTACTAGGTATGATGATGACATTTGTGATCATAAAAAATAGAGATAAGAAAAATAAATATAACAAGATGCTGCCGCATATTATAAGCATAAAAAATAGCACCTACTAAGGTGCTATTTTTTATGCTTATAATATTAAAGTCGGGGAGGCGCATCCCAAATAGTTAATTCTTCCATAAATGCACTCGCAGCAGATTTAACAGAGGAGGATACATTCTCATCTCCTGTGAGTAAAGAAGGCGTAGAGACAGGCGGCTGTTCATATTTTATCTTAAGCATCCGGTTTTCTTCTTTAAGTCTTACATTTTCCTCCATAAGCTTAGCAGTCTGTGAATAAGAATTTTGGGATAGGGTAAGTCCTTCGACTAAGAGTTCAAGTTCAAGAGGCACTTTAGAATCAAGATGAATGTGATCAAAATCAATTGTAAATAACGTATTAATGCGTACTGAATTGGTTACAGAAGCATAAAGTTCTGTACATCTTAATGAGCACTCTTTGTTGGTTATAAAACCATACCTCCCGGTATTATTCTGAATAGAGGTAAGTACTGGAGAGCTAAAAGTATTACCAGAATCTATTGAGAGAAGGGCATAAAGTTTATTATCTTCTAGATAATTAATCCACAAGTAGTCTTTATACCAAAATATAGCAGGGTTTGAAGGCGATAGAGTATGACAAAGTGGTGTGGATAAATTTGTTCCACAGTTATAGTATACGAGCTGATATTTACCGTGTAGTTCTGCCACGTAAGCTAGGTCTATATGGGTTTCGTTAATACAAACAGAAAAGTCACAAATAGGAAGTTTAGAGGTTAGTAAAGTCATTTCTTCTTTTTGGCTGCCGGTTATTTTAAGGCAATTAATAAGGTAATCATCATTTTGTATCATATAAAAAATGTAGATGCTATTTTGATATGAAAAACTTTTTATGCTTTTTAAGGTGTAGTTAGTATCGAGGAGAGTCTCAACGGATGACGCGTTTAAAGTTTGATGAACAATGGCATAAGCGTTAGAGCCAACCCTATTTGATAAGTAAAAGGCATGAAGTTGATTATTAATGCTGTGAATGATTGGATTAGAAAAAGCATATGTCTCTGTTGTGTTTTCAACGAGTGTTTTTTTTGAGTAATGACCATTTTCATAACAAAAATAGAGAATTTGATAGCGAGTAGGCATAGCGATTACGTGCAAGTTGCCTTTAGCATCCATTGTAGCACTATAATCATTACAATTGAGTGTTTGGACTTGTAGGGGGCGTGATGTTCCAGTGTGATTATAAAGCTGACAAAAAATGCCGTACTTAGAGTTGTTGTCTACTACAGAAAAGCTACTATTAAAATTAAGTAAAAAAGACATAGCAAAACCTCCCATTTTTTTAGGGTTCACATAAAGCATAATGATAAAAAATGACTCCTATATAAATATATTTAATAAAAAATAAATTTATACATATATGTCACCAAAAGACCTTATTTTCCATATTATAGTATTGGAAACGACAAATTATGATTCTCATATTTGAAGAATCATACAGGAGGTTTAAAACTATGAGTAAATGTGGTTGTCAGAATGACGTTAAATTTTTCGCTAAACCTAATGCAGGCGTTTGTGACATATGTCATCCTGCTGAAAATAAACTATCACCTTTAGAATCAATTGCAACATGTCCACCAATTGGGGAACCTAGACTTCTTACTTTAATGTCTCCCGTAGTATTTGATGAAAGTGGTATTAACCTTTGCCGCGTAATTTGCCTTAATGAGCTAAAGGATTTGTGCCAAAGTGATAGTCATAAGAAAACAGATGTCCTTTTTGATGGATTATCTAAAAAGGATTTAGAATGTGCATGTAGTATACAGCTACAAGTAGTAGATATTGACTTTAATTTCGTTGATCCAGTTGGAGGAAGATTTTCAGACATCAGACCTACAAAAGGTAATCCTAACTTAAGCCGCATCACTTTAAAAGATATTGATGTTACATTTGCAGTAACATGTTTAGATGCTTGCTGTAAGGTATTGGCACAAGGTATGATGACTGTTAGATATTTAGGCGATGAATGTGAATGTGGATTCGATCCATGTACAAATCCAGCAGCAGTAACATTTGACCTATACACACCTTATGGTGTATCTTATGCACCTGAAAATCCATGTGGATGCAATAAACTTGTTCCAACTATTAACTATATAGGTTTTGTTTCAAGCCAAGGCAATAAAAAAGTTGAGTGCTGTCATGATTCAAAAGCATGTTTTAAATTTGATGTGAATAATACAATTCAACAAGGGGTTTCAGCACAAGCGCTCGCAAAAGTAGTCGCACAAGATGAGAATTGTTTTGCAATTGGTCTTACACTTTATATTAAGTCCATATACTTCGTACAGTACAAATTCCAACACTGTGGATTAACTATACCACCAAAACTATCTCCAATTGCAGAAGAAGAAGATAACAGATGTCTAGAATTTGTATGTGGTGACTTGCTAGAACCAAGTATTCAGCCTCTAGAAGTAGGAACAGATGCAAAAACTACTAGACCAGTTGATGTATGCCCACCAAAATCATGCAGTTGTAACAAATGTGGCTGTAACAAATGCAAATGCAAAGGTTAAACAATTAAGTGACATAAAATAGACTTGCAATAAGCTAAAAATAGACAAAAAAATAAGCAGAAGAATGAGCGGAGGCAATTTGCCTCTGCTTATTTTTATGAAATAGCTTATAGAGAGCATTATAAAGGCTTTAAATAATCATTTAGCTTTACAAGCCTTTCAAAATATATTATAAATAAGTTTTAAGCCTTTAAAAAAATAATTATAAAGTGACTAGTTCATTTATAACTTGTAAATACTTAACAAAAGAGGTGATATGATGAGAGTACCGAGTCATATAGGTATTATTCCTGATGGTAATAGAAGATGGGCCGAAGATCAGGGGATGACAAAAGATAAGGGGTATAATTTAGGGATAGATCCAGGGCTTGAGGCTTTTAGGCTCTGTAAACAAGCGGGTGTTAAAGAAGTTACATATTATGGGTTTACGACTGATAACACCAAAAGACCTGCTATACAAAGACAGGCTTTTACCCAAGCTTGTATAGATGCTGTTAACTTGCTTGCAGCTCAAGATGCAGAACTTTTAGTAGTAGGCAATAGTGAGTCAAGCATGTTTCCCAAAGAGCTGATTCCCTATACGACTAGAAAAAAAATAGGAAAAGGCGGTATTCGTGTTAACTTCTTAGTTAATTATGGATGGGAATGGGATATTCAAGATATCAGCAACCAAACGCGTAATAGAAAGCAGATTAACGAGCAAATTAAGTCGAGCGATATATCACGTATAGACCTTATTATTAGATGGGGTGGAAGAAGAAGATTGAGTGGTTTTTTACCTATACAGTCTGTGTATGCAGATTTTTATGTAATAGAGGACTATTGGCCTAGCTTTAAAGAAGAGCATTTTTATGATGCACTTAATTGGTATGCCCAGCAGGATATAACACTTGGGGGATAATTAGATTGAATTGATTTTCCCGCAATAAACTTATGTAGGTAAGTATATAAGAAGATAGGATACTATTGAGTGGTATCCTATCTTTTTATATTATCGGTAGATCTATTCTAATAGCTGAAGAAATCTAGATAAATGTTTTAAAATCTTAAAGAAGATTATAGAAAAATATATCAATATATACTATAGTAAAGAGAGAGGAGGGAGAGCCATGATTTATCGACAATATGGACAAACAGACAAAGAGGTTTCCATCATAGGATTTGGTGGTATGAGATTTTTAGAGGAAGACTTTCAAGAGGGAAACTATGAAAAGTGTGCAGAACTTATAAACTATGCACGAGAAAAAGGAATCAATTATTTTGATACTGCGCCTTTGTATTGTGATGACCAAAGTGAGAAAATACTGGGGTATGCTTTTTCGCAAATGAAAAAAGATTTTTTTGTTGCCACTAAAACATCTACCCATGTAACGGGGGATAAGACAAGTGATGATGTTCTTAGACGGATAGAAACATCTCTTTCGCGTCTAAAAATAGATAAAATTAACTTTATGCACTTATGGTGTGTTTTAGATTATGATATGTTTGAAAGATATACCCAAAAAGGAGGCCTATTTGAAGGGTTTTTAAAGGCTAAGGCACGTGGACTTGTTGAGCATATAGCCCTTTCTACTCATGCGAGTGGAGAGGATATTGAGAAAATGTTAGAAACGGAGCTTTTTGAGGGTGTTTTGTT
Source organism: Cellulosilyticum sp. I15G10I2 (assembly GCF_900095725.1). Classification (NCBI taxonomy): domain Bacteria; kingdom Bacillati; phylum Bacillota; class Clostridia; order Lachnospirales; family Cellulosilyticaceae; genus Cellulosilyticum; species Cellulosilyticum sp. I15G10I2. The sequence continues at coordinate 31,423 of NZ_FMMP01000028.1, read as the reverse complement.
GGGGTATAATGCTACTAATTTTGCTTTTCGTGAAAAAGGTTTAGAGGCAGCAAAACGTCTTAAGCGTGCAGTTGTGACGATGAACCCTCTAGGCGGAGGCCTTATTCCACAGCGAGCAGACTACTATGCTTTTTTAAAACAGAATGCTGAAGATACAGTAGCAAAAGCTGCTATTCGTTTTAATGCGTCACATCCAGAGATAACAGTTACACTTTGTGGGTTTTCAAATAAAGAGCAAGTAGACGAAGCTTGTGAAGCAATTAAAGACTTAAAACCTATAACAGATGCTGAGAAATTGCAAATCAAATCTCATCTTAAGGCCTCACTGAACAATGTCTGTACAGGCTGTGGATATTGCGATGATTGTCCAAAAGGTATAGCTATTCCTAAGTTGATGGATGCATATAATCAGTACATTATTACAGATAAAGAAGAGGATATTTTAAGACGTATTAAAAATCATTGGCAGATCAAAGCGGAAAAAGGGGGAGCGCTGCAGTGCACAGCCTGTGGTAAGTGTGAACGTGCTTGTACGCAAAAGCTTCCTATTATAGAAAGACTTCGTGAAATATCAGCTTTATAGTAAGTAAAAAAAATTATATTCAAAGGAGTGAAATGATGCGTACTATATTAATTACAGATTCATGTTGTGATTTGCCTTATCACTATACTAAAGAGAATAACATCATTGTATTACCGCTTACGGTACATCTTAAAGATAAAGAAATTAAGGATGAATTAGGTAAAGATAATAAATACAGGGCTTTTTATGATCTTATTCTTTCAGGGGAGATGCCCACTACTTCACAAATTAATGCATATACTTTTAAAGAAGAATTTGAAAAGCATATCAAAGAAGGTCACAATGTTATTTATATAGGCTTCTCATCTGCATTAAGCGGATGTGTCAATAGCGCCTATTTAGCGGTAGAAGAGTTACGGGAGGAAATGGAAGACGTACCTGTAACTGTCGTTGATAGTAAAGCTGCTTCTTTAGGCGTTGGACTATTAGTATACTATGCGAATGAATTTCTAAAACAAGGAAAAAGTAAGGACTTTGTAGTAGCCTGGTTAGAGGAAAACAAATTAAAAGTAAACCATTGGTTCACAGTAGAAGACTTAAACCATCTTTATAGAGGGGGCCGGGTATCAAAAACAGCTGCTGCAATTGGTACAATACTTAGTATTAAACCGATCATGAATGTTAATGATGAAGGAAAATTAACCCCAGTTTTTAAAGCTAAAGGGAGAAAAAAATCTCTAAATATACTTCTAGAGCAGACTAAATTAAATATTGTAAACCCAAAAGAGCAGATAGTTTTTATAAGTCATGGGGGTTGCGAGGATGAGGTAGCAGGCCTTATAGCGTCTATAAAGGAAGAGTTAAAAGTTAAAGATGTGATGATTAACCCAATAGGGGCAGCCATAGGTTCTCATGCAGGTCCTGGGACTGTAGCAATCTTTTGCTTAGGAGAAAAGCGATAATTTTAAAATAATAAGGCAAGCACCTAGGTGCTTGCCTTATTATTTTAAAGATGCGGAGCTGGATGATAATAAGCTATTTAGATGAGGCTCTTTTTCTCCAGACAAGCGGCAATAGTGAGATAATAACAATGGCACCAGCTATTACACCAGCTATCTCAAAAGTAAGCATGGCATACTCAATAGCAGCCGTATAATCTGCCATCATAAGAGAATACATAGTACGGTATAGTGCAAGACCAGGGACAAGAGGGATAATGCCTGCTATTAGAAACACTGTAATAGGTGTTCTGAGTTTTTTTGCAAGAATATAGGAAAGCTGAGTGACTAAAAGACTTGCTAAAAAAGTAGACAAAACACTCGTAAAACCTCTATTTTCTCCTAAGAGATAGATACACCAGCCAAGGGCTCCTACGGTTCCACAAATAAGAAGATGTTTTCTTAGAACATGAAATAATATTGAAAAACCAATTGTTGAAATAAATGCACTTAAAATGCTAAGTATCATAGTAGTCCTCCTATTTTAAAACCGATACTCAAGGAAATGCCTATTCCAGCAGCTAAAGAAATGGCAATAAGAAGTGCTTCAACCCCACGAGATATGCCTGATAAAAGCTCATCTCCTATAGCATCACGCACAGCATTAGTAAAGGCAACACCAGGGAGAAGTGGGAAAATACAACCTGTTACAATAGGTTCTATATGAATGCGATCACCTAAAATATAATAACAGCCCATTACGCTAAAACCTATAAAAAGTGAACAGATAAAAAGTACGAAATAACTTACTATATACTTTTTGCGAAGCGTATGATGAATGGTTCCTATTAAAATACCTATAGGAAAAGTAAGCAAAAAATCTAGAAAATTCCCTTTAAACATAATTGCAAAAAATGAGCTGCTTATGCCTAGCCATAAAATAACTACTAAGGGAGAATAAGTTGTCATATTTTCTATTTGTGTAAGTTGATGGGAAGCTTCATCAAAGGAGATACTTCCTAATACATAATCTCTCGATAGTTGATTAATAAGCTCAATACGGTCAAGGCGTATTGAGCGGTTTTTAACACGACATACTTTGGTGCATATAGAAAAGTCCGGATCATCTATTGTAACAATAATACCAGTGGGGATAACAAAAGTATCAACAAAACGATAATGATGAGCTTGCAGAATCCTGGTAATAGTATCTTCGACACGATAAGTTTCGGCACCGCTCTTTAACATAAGTTCACCAGCTTTTACGGCAAAATTCAATAGATATTCATGGGAATAAGTTGTATTCATAATAGACCTCTTTGTTATAACATTTTTATTAGTATACTCTTATTATATTTTTGTGTAAAGCTATGTATATAGAATAAAGAATTGTATTAAATATACTAAATTTTAGATAAATACTTGAAAAATAAAGAATAGTGATGATATTATGGAAATGAGTTGCAATTTATTGCGTTAAATCTAAGAGGGAGGCTTTCGATGAAAAAATTAATGCTTGGAAATGAAGCGATTGCTAGGGGGGCGTATGAGTCAGGAGTTACAGTTGCTGCTGCTTATCCGGGGACACCAAGTACGGAAATTACAGAAATTATTGCAAGATATGATGATATATATGCGGAATGGGCACCTAATGAAAAAGTTGCACTGGAAGTAGCGATAGGAAGTTGTTTTGGGGGAGCAAGGTCTGTTGCTGCAATGAAACATGTTGGACTAAATGTTGCAGCGGATCCGCTTTTTACAGCTGCCTATACTGGTGTTAATGCAGGACTTGTGGTTTTGGTAGCTGATGATCCTGGGATGCATAGTTCGCAAAATGAGCAAGATACAAGGCTTATTGCAAGAGCTGCTAATGTTCCAGTGCTGGAGCCAGCTGATAGTATGGAATGTAAAGAGTATGTAAAAATAGGCATGGAACTTAGTGAAAAGTATGATACGCCAATTATTATAAGACTCACAACAAGGGTTTCTCACTCTCAAGGCATTGTTGAACTTAATGATAGGCAGAAGACAGAGCTTAAGCCTTATAAAAAAGATATTGGTAAATATGTTATGACGCCAGCTAATGCAAGAGTCAGACACAAGGTTGTAGAAGAGAGAATGAATAGACTTGCTGGTGACATAAAAACACTTGGGCTTTATAAACTTGAAGAGACAAACAGCAAGATAGGCATTATTACAAGCGGAATATGTTATCAATATGTTAAAGAATCTGGAACAGATGCTAGTATATTAAAACTAGATATGGTTAATCCATTGCCTCTTGATATTATAAATGAATTTGCAAGTAAAGTTGAAAAATTATACATAGTTGAAGAACTCGAGCCTTTTATAGAAGAACAAGTGCGATCACTTGGAATAAAGGCGGAAGGAAAAACATTATTTAGCAGACAAGGAGAGATTACTGTTAGACAGATTAAAACAGTTCTTGGGATGAATACTGAAGAAGTCACCGCCGCATTGCCGCTGCCTGTAAGGCCTCCAGTCCTCTGTCCAGGATGTCCGCATCGTAGTGTTTATGCAGTCCTTAGAAAATTAAAGCTTAAGGTAATGGGGGATATTGGGTGCTATACATTAGGTTCGATGCCGCCCCATCTTGCTATGGATGCTTGTATCTGTATGGGAGCAAGTATTGGAATGACTCATGGGATGGAAAAGGCCAAAGGCAGAACGTTTGCAAAAAATGTAGTAGGCATTATAGGTGACTCGACATTTATTCACTCAGGCATTACGGGTCTTATGGATGTAGTTTATAATAAAGGGATGTCAACTATTATTATAGCTGATAATGCCACAACGGGGATGACTGGACATCAAGAACATCCAGCTACTGGCAAAACCTTAAAAGGGGAGAGCGCGTATGCTGTTGACTTAGAAGTATTATGCAAGGCTATTGGGGTTCCCAATGTCGTTGTGGTAGATGCTTATGATATGAAGGCAGTAGAAAAAGCTCTAAAAGAAGAAATTCTAAAAGATGAGCCTTCTGTAATTATTACGAAAGCTCCCTGCAAACTGCTTATTAAAGAAAAATGGGATATTTACCAAATAGTTGAAGAGGCGTGTTCAAATTGCGGATTATGTTCAAGTCTTGGCTGCCCGGCTCTTCAAAAAGGAGAAAGCTCAGCAAGTATCAATGAAGCTTTGTGTGCGGGCTGTGGATTGTGTGAATCAGTATGCAAAAAAGGCGCTATCGGCAAAGGGGGGAATTAAGATGACAAAAAATATACTTATTGCAGGTGTTGGAGGACAAGGGACACTCCTTACGGGGCGTATTATTGGAAATTATGCCATGTCAAAAGGGTATGATGTAAAGATGTCAGAGGTACATGGGATGGCACAACGTGGGGGAAGTGTTGTGATGCAAGTGAGGTATGGTAAAAAGGTATATTCACCTCTTGTTGAACTAGGACAGGCGGATATCATATTTGCTTTTGAAAAATTAGAAGCACTAAGGTATATGCCATATCTTAAAAAAGAGGGCGTCATGATTGTTAATACACAGCAGATTGATCCAATGCCAGTTGTAATGGGGTTAGCGAAGTATCCAGAAAACATACTAGAACAAATAAAAGCAAGTTGTGAGCGGACTTGTTGTATAGATGCACTGGTAATAGCTAAGGCTATAGGCAATGTAAAAGTGGTTAATATGATTATGATAGGTGCTTATGCCGCCTATGTCGGAGACACTCTGGAAGAATGGGAAATAATTGTTGAAAAAACAGTTCCTAAACACACTATAGAGATGAATAAAGAAGCATTAAGAAAAGGATATGATGCTTATTTGAAGAAATAATGAACCTTTTATCTTTATATGTTGAAAATGTTCGAAAAAAAACTATACATTTTTAGCTAAATATATTATTATAATAATAATTAGAGATTATTATAGCATAATAGAAAAAATATTATTTATAATAATATAATGAATAGACATACAATATAAGGATGGTGTAAAACATGTATTCTTTAGAAGAATTATACGGCGTAGACCGTGAAATAGCAGATCTGATTGTAGAAGAAACGAATAGACAAACAAATAAAATTGAACTGATAGCTTCAGAAAATTTTGTATCTAAAGCTGTTATGGCAGCAATGGGAAGTCCACTTACTAATAAATATGCAGAGGGTTATCCAGGGAAACGTTACTATGGTGGCTGCGAAGTAGTAGACAAAATTGAAGACTTAGCAAGAGAACGTGCTAAAAAGCTTTTTGGAGCGGAACATGCTAATGTACAGCCTAACTCAGGATCACAAGCTAACCAAGCGGTATTTTTCGCAGTACTTAAGCCTGGAGATACGGTTATGGGGATGAATCTTAGTCATGGGGGACATTTAACACATGGCAGTCCTGTTAACATATCAGGTAAACATTACAATGTTGTTTCTTATGAAGTAAATGCAAAGACAGAGCAAATAGACTATGATAATATCAGAGAACTTGCGCTCGAACACAAACCTAAAATGATTATTGCTGGTGCAAGTGCTTATGCAAGAACGATAGATTTTGCAAGGTTCAGAGAAATAGCAGATGAAGTAGGCGCATATCTTATGGTAGATATGGCACATATTGCGGGACTCATAGCTGCTGGCCTTCATCCAAATCCTATTCCTTATGCACATTTTGTAACAACAACTACTCATAAAACTTTAAGAGGTCCAAGGGGTGGTATGATACTTTGTACATCAGAATTCGCACAGGCTGTTGATAAAGCTATATTCCCTGGTATTCAAGGGGGGCCGCTTATGCACGTGATTGCAGCAAAGGCTGTAAGTTTTAAAGAAGCGCTTGAAGATGATTTTAAAACTTATCAAAAGCAAATTATTAGAAATGCAGAGGCACTGGCTCAGGCACTTATGAAAAGAGATCTTCGTATCGTATCAGGTGGTACAGATACACATCTTATGAGCGTAGATGTAAGAAATATGAATATAACAGGCAAACAAGCAGAAAATATGCTTGATGAAATAGGCGTTACTTGTAATAAAAATACTATACCTTTTGATCCTGCATCTCCTTTTATTACAAGTGGTATTAGGCTAGGAACGCCAGCTGTTACAACAAGAGGGATGAAAGAAGAAGATATGGATGAAATAGCTGATATTATTTATCTCACTCTTAGCGATTTTGAAAAAAATAGAAAAGAATGTGAACAAAGAGTTGCTAAGTTATTAGATAAATACCCACTTTACTAAAAATAAAAAATATTACTAAACATTACTTGTCAAAACAAGTAATGTTTTTTTATTGTATTCTTAAAAGAACCTAAAATGTACCAAGGTTTTAAGAAAATTAATTAGAGAAAACTTCTAATGTAAAATGATTGGTAAAATGGTATAATGAGTCAACTCAAAAAAGAAGGTAGAAAGAGGGGAAAATGTTGAAGGGAGGGTTGAGATGACGCAGTTAAAAGAACTTTATCTTACGCTGGAAACAGAAAATAAATACAATGATCTGGATGAAATGGTAATACTTACTCAAATATTAGAAATGAGGGCAGGATCTGTAGAATCAGTTATTTCTAATATAATTAATCAAGCGGTTCTTACACATATGAATTTGAATATTGATTCAACTATAATGCAAATGTTAGTTTTAAATGACTATCTTATTAATTCATTTATTAAAAACTTTGATAGATTGATGCATAACTATATAATTTGCTATTTGGAGTCGCAGGGGATTGAGGGCATACAAGGGCAAGATATACAAACTATTAATAGCATAGTAAGTGGAATTGATATGAAAACAGAGTTAGAAACATTAATACACTTAGTTAATAAGCAGTGGCACCTAATAAAATGAATAGGAATGAATAGGAATAAATAAAAAAGACAAATAATATAGTAAATATTATTTGTCTTTTTTATAGCTTATTTCAACTATTTAGATAATTTAAATCTTTTTTATATGATAAATGTATAAAAATAAAATATAAAAGAAGGATAAATTATTGATAATATAGAATTATTAAGATAAGAGGTACAAATAATTATATCATCTGGAGGAGGTAATTATATGAAATTATATGAAACAAAATTCATTCGGAACATTGCACTGCTAGGACATGGTGGTGCAGGAAAAACGACCTTGGCAGAAGCAATGTTATATACAGCGGGTATGACAAATAGACTAGGAAAGGTTAATGCAGGTAATACTGTAAGTGATTTTGATCCAGAGGAAATTAAACGTAAAATTTCGATTAGAACATCACTGATTCCTGTAGAATGGAAAGATTATAAACTCAATATATTAGATACTCCAGGATATTTTGATTTTGCAGGCGGGGTAAAAGAAGCGATGAGTGTGGCAGATAGTGCACTTATTATAATAAAAGGTACAGCAGGGGTGGAAGTAGGTACTGAAAAGGCTTGGGAATATGCTGCAGCTGCTGATGTACCTAAAATGATGTTTATTACAGAAATGGATGCTGAAAATGTTGATATTGAAGCGATACTTACCGAATGCAAGGAAAAATTCGGAATGAGTATTGCACCCGTTCAAGTACCTTGGTATGAGGGAAGTAAGTTTGTAGGCTATGTACACGTTCTTAAAATGCTAGGACGAAGATTTGATGGCAGTAAAGTTGTAACATGCCCTATACCAGAAGAACTACAGGAAAAAATAGCACCTATCCGAACAATGATTCTAGAAGCAGTGGCTGAAACAGATGAAGTACTTATGGAAAAGTATTTTGCAGAAGAAGAAATTACACTTGAAGAAATCCAGGCTGCATTTAAAAAGGGTGTTATGGAAAAACAAATTGTGCCCGTACTTTGTGGCAGTTCTGTAAATAGTACAGGAATATCAGTGCTAATGGATACCATGATATCTTTATTCCCATCCCCGGACGAAGGTAATAAAGATATGGCTGTTCAAATGACTACTAATGAGAAATTAGAAATTACTTGTACTAATAGTCAAAAAACATCTTTATTTATCTTTAAAACAATTGTAGATCCCTTCATCGGAAAATTCTCTTTATTTAAAGTTAAGACGGGAACAGTAAGTACAGATGATATGCTTCTTAATACTCGGACAGAAGAAATGGAAAAACTATCTCATCTTTATGTACTTGTAGGTAAAGAACAAAAAGAAGTAGGAAAACTTTATGCAGGTGATATTGGCGCAGTCGCTAAGCTTAAAACCCCTAAAACGTCAGATACATTATCTGATAAAACATTACCAATTATATTTAATGCTGTAGACTTTCCGAAACCTTATGTTAAAATGGCAATATTCCCAATGGGTAAGGGAGATGAAGAAAAGATGTCGAGTGCTCTTGGCAAGCTTATGTCAGAGGACCCAACATTTTATATAGAATATGATAAAGAAACACATGAGACGGTTATTTATGGACTAGGTCAGCAACAACTTGATATTATAGTGAGTATGCTTAAATCTAAATTTAAGGTAGATGTTTATCTAGAAAATCCAACAACAAGATATAGAGAAACGATAAAAGGAAAGATTAATATTAGAGGAAAGCACAAAAAACAATCAGGCGGACATGGTCAATATGGAGATGTTGTTATGGAGTTTCAGCCATCTGGGGATTTAGAACTTCCCTATGTATTTGAAGAAAAAATATTTGGAGGCGCGGTACCAAGACAATACTTCCCGGCGGTTGAAAAGGGTCTTGAAGAATGTATCGGTAAAGGAGTACTTGCGGGTTATCCAGTCGTAGGACTCAAAGCAGTGTTGTTAGATGGTTCTTATCATCCGGTTGATTCCTCAGAAATGGCATTTAAGATGGCGACTACAATTGCATTTAAAGAAGGGTTGGTAAAAGCTCAGCCCACTATTCTTGAACCTATTGCACATGTTGAAATAACAACACCTGAAGAATATACAGGTGATATTATGGGGGATATGAAAAAGCGCAGAGGACGTATGATTGGCATGGAAATCAAAGGTCAAAAACAAGTTATAGTAGCAGAAGTTCCTATGGCAGAACTCTATACGTATGCAACTGATGTACGTTCAATGACGCAAGGTAGGGGAGATATTTATTACCGATTTGAAAAATATGAAGAGGCACCAGTAGATGTTCAGCAGAAAGTTATAGCTGCTAGAAAAGAAATGGCATAAGTAGATTATTAAAATAATACTTTAATAAGAGAGATTATATCATCACTATATTATGAGGATATAATCTCTCTTAGGGTGAATGCTTTTAGAAAAAAGAGATCAAGGGATTTTTGAAAAACAAGGGGACAATGAGTAAAAATAAAAATGTTACATTTGAAAAATGGTATATAGATTAATAATTTTGAATATGTTAAACTATATGTAAGGAGGGGTAGATATGTGGACACGGGAAGAACTTAAGGAAAGAGCTAAGATAGTGCTTAAAAGATCGTATTGGAAAGCACTCTTGGTCAGTTTTATTTTAGCATTGGTATCAGGTGGTTTTTCCAGTATAACTCAAAGATTTAACCAGAGGGATGATGGCAGAGTCTTTATTGAAAAACAAATAAGAGGTGGCAATATAAGTTGGGACTGGGTTGGACCTGCTATTTTAATAGCTATTATAGCAGGGCTTGGCTTTTTTATTATTAGTTTAGCTTTTAGTATATTTTTAGCTAATCCCTTAGAGGTAGGTGCTAGAAGGTTTTTTATGAGCCTGACTATAGAAGATGCACAAGTTGATTTATTGGGGTATGGTTTTAAAAATGGCAGATACATGAATGTTATTAAAACAATGTTTTATACAAATCTTTTAATCTTTTTATGGAGTCTGCTGCTTGTTATTCCAGGGATTATAAAAGGATATGCTTATAGCATGGTTCCGTATATTTTAGCAGATAATCCTGAAATTGATTATAAAAGAGCTGTCGCGTTAAGCAACCAAATGACTATGGGAGAGAAAGCTAATATATGGGTATTAGATTTATCTTTTATTGGATGGTATTTATTAGGTGCATTAGCCTGTGGCGTAGGAATCTTATTTGTACACCCCTATGTTAATGCAACCAAGGCAGAGTTATATATTACATTAAGAAGAAGAGCATTACAAAATAGATTGATTCAAGATGGAGAATTAAACAACACTTCAACTTAATTACTCTATGTAATCCAAATAGAGGATACTTATAAAAAGCAACACCTCAAAATAAAATGAGATGTTGCTTTTTTATAAGTATAGAAGTTATGTTATAGTACTATTTAAATAGAAGTTATAAAAAATATTTGATGAATTTTCAGAAAAAACATATAATGATATTATAAAACATCATTAAGTTTAATAGAGTTAGGAGAAGAACTAATGCCTAAAGATTATACAGTGCTTATAACAGGCGCTTCAAGTGGAATTGGACGTGAACTTGCTAAGTTATTTGCAGAAAAAGGTTATAATCTCATTTTAGTAGCCAGAAATATGTATAAGCTTGACGTTTTAAAACATGAGCTGGGAATTAAAAGAAGAGATATTAAGATTGATATCATTCAGGAAGAGTTAGCACAAATAGGGGCAGGACAAGCAGTATTTGAAAAGGTTAAAAGAATGGGTATTGAAATAGATATACTTATTAATAATGCAGGCGCTGGATATGTAGGTGCGTTTCAAGATAAAGTATTTGAAGAAGATCTTAAATTGATACAGCTTAATATAATAGCTTTAACAGAACTTACTAAGCTCTTTGGCGCGGAAATGGTAAAACGCAAACAAGGCAAGATTCTTAATGTAGCCTCAACTGGATCATATCATTCTGGTCCCTATACAGCTGTTTATTATGCAACTAAGGCTTATGTGTTATCACTATCAGAGGCACTGCAGATAGAACTTAAACCATTTGGCATCACAGTGTCAGCTCTTTGTCCCGGAGCAACCCAAACAGAATTTTCAAAAAAAGCGGGCAAAAAAGATGCAAAATTTGCAATGGGGGCTAAGGAAGTAGCGCAGGTAGCTTTTAAAGGATTGATGAAGCGCAAGACGATAATTATTCCAGGGCTTGGGAATAAATTATTTGTAAAAATACCCCGAGGTTGGGCGAGCCAAATAGTAGCGAAGTATCAAAAATCTTTGTATCTGAAGTGATCTAAAGTAATGTAAATAGACTTACACTGGAACAAATAACTTACTAGAAACGTCTTAATAAAAAAGATAATGAATAATAGATCATGAAAGGGGAGAAAGAAATGAAGAATAAAGTTCTAATTAAAATTTTGCAAGTCATGGTAGCAGCTGTTTTGGTATTTAGTCTATATGGGTGTGGGGCTCAAAAGTCAGCAAGATCAGAGACTTCTACTGCAAATCAAGCAGCAAAGTCAGAAGGTATGATGATGGATACTGCAACAGGGACAGCTGTTAGAGAAGAGGTAGCAAGACCTGAAAGTCCCAATGTTAATACAGATGTGGGATATAACCGTAAAATGATTAAAACGGGAGAACTTCAATTGCAGACTAAAGATTTTAAAAAAAGTGTAGAAGATATCGTTGCGAAGGTACAGAGCTTGGAGGGGTATGTAGAAAATTCGAATATACAGGGGAGTAACTTCTATAATAACTATCAGAATACAAGAAGTGCATCTCTCGTTGTGCGTATTCCTCAAAAACACTTTGATGCTTTTATTAATCAGTCAAGTGAATTTGGAAATGTTGTTTATACAACGTCTAACAGCACAGACATTACAAGTGAATATGTGGATACGGAAATACGGCTTAAGTCTTTAAAAACAAGACATGAAAGATTATTAGTCCTTCTAGAACAAACAGGCTCACTTAAAGACCTTTTTACAATAGAACAAGAACTGGGTCAGGTAACTTATGAAATTGAAAAGTTAAGTGGTACTTTGCAGCAATATGATCAGTTGGTAGATATGAGTACAATTAATATATCTATTGAAGAGGTCTTTAAAATTGAAGAGTCTAGACCTATTATTACTTTTGGCGATAAAATAAATGATACATTTAAAGAATCTATAAAAGGGCTTAAGCGTTTATTAGAAGGCTTTGTATTAATAATAGTAGCTGTTATACCGTTTTTAATTCTTATCGTACCTAGTGCAATTATAATAATCGTTCTTAGTAAAAGGTTTAAAAAAAATAGCAAAGTCAAAGCTCAGCGCTCAGAAGAAGATAAATAATAAAGGAATTGTATTTAGGCGTTGATTTTCTAGCGCGTATATGATAAAATTTGCTATGAAAAATCAAATATTTTAAATACAATGATGCGAAGTAGTAGTATAAGGCGTTTTTTAAGAGAGCTGCTGGGTGGTGTAAAGCAGTAAAACAATTAATATGAACTCATCGCTAAGTTCCATACTGAATATTGGAGTAGGTAATGGCGGTGCTTCCCGTTAAAGAAGATAAAGTGCGCAAAGAGAATTTTGCGAATTAGAGTGGTAACGCGGAAATAACCTTTCGTCTCTTAATATATGAATTAGGAGACGAAAGGTTTTTATTTTGAAATACGAAAGCAAGTAGTAGTTAATTTAAAGCGTATTCATTGATAGACGTACTAAAGGAGGAATATATTGTGAAATATGATCACAAACAAATTGAACAAAAGTGGAGAGCAAATTGGGATAAGGCACCAATTAATGTAGAGACCCCAGATAAAAAGCCTTATTATTGTCTGGATATGTTTCCTTATCCATCAGGAAATGGACTGCATGTAGGGCATTGGAGAGGGTATGTACTTTCAGATGTATGGAGCCGTTATCAAATTCTTCATGGTTACCACGTACTTCACCCGATGGGATGGGATGCTTTTGGGCTTCCTGCAGAAAACTATGCTATTTCTAAGAAAGTACATCCAGCTATTGCTACAGCCGAAAACGTAGCTAATTTTAAACGCCAGTTGCACGATATCAGTGCGATTTACGACTGGGATAAAGAAGTGAATACAACAGACCCTCATTACTATAAGTGGACACAGTGGATCTTTCTTAAAATGTTCGAAGAAGGTCTTGCTTATGAAAAAGAAATGCCTATTAACTGGTGCCCATCTTGTAAAACTGGACTTGCAAATGAAGAAGTGAAAGAGGGTTCTTGTGACAGATGCGGCAGCACAGTCACAAAGAAAAATCTGCGTCAATGGATGCTTAAGATAACAGCTTATGCAGAAAGACTTCTAAATGACCTTGAAGGACTTGAGTGGCCGGAAAAAGTTAAGAAGATGCAGTCAGATTGGATTGGTAAAAGTTACGGTGCAGAGATTGACTTCGAAATAGAAGGAGCAGACAAAAAAGTTAAAGTTTTTACAACAAGACCAGATACGCTATATGGTGCAACTTTTATGGTTCTTGCCCCAGAACATGAACTTGTTATGGCGCTTACAGCGGAAGAACAAAAGGCACAAGTAGAAAAATATGTTTTTGATGCATCTACTAAGTCATCGGTTGATCGTATGGCAGATAAAGATAAGACAGGCGTATTTTTAGGCAAATATGCGATCAACCCGCTAAATGGCGAGAAGCTTCCTGTTTGGATCTCTGATTATGTACTTGCGGACTATGGAACAGGCGCTATTATGTGTGTACCTGCTCATGATGAACGTGATTTTGCTTTTGCGACAAAATTTAAGCTTCCTATTGTACAAGTTATTTCAAAAACAGGAGAGATTGAAGACTTAAAAGAAGCATTTACTGAAGAAGGCATCATGGTTAATTCAGGAGAATTTAATGGTCAAAAATCAAGTGAAGCAAAGATTTCTATACCAGAGTACCTCGAAAAACAAAGTATTGGAACAAAGACGGTTAATTATAAACTTCGTGACTGGGTATTTTCACGTCAAAGATACTGGGGTGAACCTATACCCGTAGTCCACTGTGAACATTGCGGCGTAGTAGGGGTAAAAGAAGAAGATCTTCCTATTACATTACCACAAGTAGAAAGCTATGAACCAACAGGTACAGGAGAATCGCCACTTGCAGCAATAGATGAATGGGTTAATACAACCTGTCCAAAATGCGGAGGCCCTGCAAAAAGAGAAACCAACACAATGCCGCAATGGGCTGGCTCCTCGTGGTACTTCTTAAGGTATCCCAATCCACACAATGATAAAGAACTTATCAGTAAAGAAGATATGAAAAAATGGCTGCCGGTAGATATGTATGTGGGCGGGATTGAACATGCCGTTCTTCATCTTTTATATGCAAGGTTTTATACTAAATTTTTATATGATATCGGCACAGTAGATTTTGAAGAACCTTTTACACGCCTTTTTAATCAAGGCATGGTTACAAAAAATGGTGCGAAAATGAGCAAATCTAAGGGTAATGTAGTTTCACCGGATGAGCTTGTAGAAAAATATGGTTGTGATTCCCTACGTATGTATGAGCTTTTTATTGGACCACCAGAACTTGATTCAGAGTGGGATGATAGAGGGATTGAAGGCGTATACCGTTTCTTAAATAAAGTATGGAAACTAGTTGATGAGAATAAAGCAATACCGGCTACTAAAGATATGGAAAGAATCCGACATAAAATGATTTATGATATTACACTACGTATGGAAAGTTTCAGCCTTAACACAGTAGTTAGCGGTTTTATGGAATATACCAATAAGCTTCTGGATCTTCAAAAGAAACAAGGTGGTATTGATCAGGATACAATCCGAACGCTTATTATACTGCTTGCACCATTTACACCACATATCAGCGAAGAGCTTTGGCAGACACTAGAGGGTAGCGGCAGTGTATTTGCAAACGAGTGGCCAGTTTATGATAAGGAAAAAATGAAAGAAGATGAAATCGAAATAGCTATTCAGATTAGTGGTAAAGTAGCCGGTAAGATTACAGTAGCCACTGATGAAGAGGAAGCAAGTGTACTTGCAAAAGCAAGACTAGCAGCTGCAGCTAAGCTCGAAGGCAAGCAAATTATAAAAGAAATTTATGTTAAAGGTCGTATCGTTAACATTGTAGCTAAATAAATAGAAATGGGCACAGATTCTGCAGAATCTGTGCCCATTTCTATTTATTTAGCTATTCTTGCGTACATCAGTTTTTTAGTAACATTATTTTTTTTAGCAAGAACCAGCCAAAATTTATTTCCCATCAAGATAAAGAACCATTTTGGAAATTTATAATTACCAAAAATAATTTTTTTATCATAGGGTAAAGAATCAAGTTCTTTGATGCTATTGATAAGTAAACAGAGTGCATCGTAAACAGGACGCGCTACTTTAGAATTTAAAGGAATTTGATCTTTTGTAGATCTAATCATTTCACCGCCGCCTAGTCCTATGCCTCCACACCACTTAAAACCTGTTGCTAGGCAATAATTTTCTAAAATGCTAAGTGCATTTTTATTTTGATGTCCCTCAATAAAGCCACAGTTAGCAAGTGCATAAAGCGCAAGGGGATTTGAATCATTTATAGCGTGTTGTTTTTTATAAGCCTCTAAATTTACCAGTGCCTCTAACAAGCTAGAAGGTAAACTATCAACATAAAGAGGGAAGACAATAACAATTAACTTGCAAGATAGAATATTTTCAAAAAGATCATGTTTATTTGGTTTGTTTAGAAGTTCTAGTGCATTTATTATAAGTTTTTCTTTAAAAGTATTTTGAAGCCCTCTCCAGATATAATCTATAAGATATAAAGAGCAGCTCTCGCCCGTTTTAGGGCTTCCATTTATAAAACAAATTTTAGCCATTAGATATTTCCCTCCATACTATCTTTTGAAAGATATTTTTTAATATCAATAGCAACTTTTAACATATCATTTTCATTACTACAGAAATAAACCTCAGGATCAGATGCATCAAGATTAGCAGCATTTGCTTTTGTAAGAGCGGTAAAGGTGTTTTTTTCAGCAGGTGTAATGTTATCATTATAAGCTACCATTATAAGATTGGGACGTTTAATATAACGTTGTTTGTGATGCACTTCACCTTTAGACCTTTTAAAAAAAGGAAGTAAAGTAGGGATTAAACGATCTAATGTTCTTTTGATAGCAGGGCTGTATGAGCCATATAAGAGAGGTGTTACATAAATAAGCAGATCACTGTTAATAATGTCTTTGTTAATAGGTGTTGTAATATCCTTAAAAATACAGCTGCCAGGAGTCTGCACCCAACAATTAAAGCATCCGATACAATGCCTAGCTGAATCCTTATCTATAGCATACCAGTTGATTGTTTGAATGTTTGATAAATGGTCATGGAAGATCGTATTAAGCGAACTTGATATTGGATGAAGATTAGAATTATCATATATGATGGTTGTATGCATATAAAACCCCTTTCTATGTTAACGGTGTAAACATTAAAGAGATTATAGCATTGTATGTTTACAGTGTCAACATATTTGGATATAATAAAATGAAGATAAAAAGATTTTTTATTTAGCATTAAAAAAAGGAGAATAACATGGAAAAAATGAGTTATCATCATGGCACCTTAAAAGAAGAGATGATAGAAAAGGGGCTTACTTTGATTAATGATGAAGGGATAAAAGGATTTTCTCTTAGAAAAGTAGCGGCTATGTGTGGTGTAAGTCATACTGCACCTTATAAACATTTTAAAAATAAAGAAGAGTTAATGGAGGTGATATCAGAACGGGTGTTACAAAGTTTTAGTGAATGCTTAAAACAGGCTATAGAAGAGGGGAAAAACAAGAAAACAAGTATGGCTGAGGTTGGAAAGGCTTATGTAAAGTTTATGCTTGAGCATAAAGAATACTTTAAGTTTATATTCTTTAGTGATTATAAAGTGAGTGTATGCCTCAAAGGAAAGCATTTTATTTATCAAAAGGGTAACCCTTTTGAGGTTTTTTGTACCGGAGCAACTACCTATCTTAAAAATTATGTACAAGACGAGCAGCAGATTAATTATATCATTTTAAGTATGTGGAGTATTGTACATGGGATCTCTACACTTATTATCAATGAAAGTTTTGAGTATGAGGGAGATTATGAAGAATTAGTTGGAAAAATGCTTACGATAGGGCCTATATAAATGTAAGCAGTCTAATATAGACTTTACAATAAAAAGATAAAAAAATAAGGAGGAAAGAGATGATTCATCCATATAAAAATGAATTGCCTGAAATAGATCAAAGTTGTTTTGTTGCGGAGGGAGCACACATAATAGGTAAAGTACGTATAGGTAAAGCATGCAGTATTTGGTACAATGCTGTTTTAAGAGGAGATGTTGAGACTATTACTATAGGAGACTATACGAATGTACAAGATAATGTGGTGATACATGTTTCCAAACAAGATTCAGCTTATATAGGAGAGGGGGTAACTATAGGTCATAGTGCAATTATTCATGGGGCGACAATAGGGGAGTACACATTAATTGGTATGGGAAGTACAATACTGGACGGGGCGCGTATAGGGAAAAACTGTATTATAGGCGCTAATAGTCTTGTGACAGCAGGAACAATTATTCCTGATGGCATGTTAGTAATAGGGACTCCAGCAAGAGTTTTAAAGCCTCTTGATGAAGCCCAAGTACAGCACATTAAACAATCTGCAGAAGATTATGTTCAATTGGCAAAAGCATATAGTCAGCCCATTTTAGAGGTCATTAAAGAAACAAATGCTTCAAATTGAGCCCGTTTATTAACTGGGATGCGGCTTTTTAGATGATCTAGTAAAGCAGCCTGCATATCGGGTGTAAAGTTAACGTTTTTTTTCTTGGCTTCATTAGAAACAGCCATAAGCGTTCCTATAATTTCTATATCACTTTTATAAGATAAAGAATTGATAGTCCCTTGCAATGTAGATAAAAAGCCCTGATCCACACCTTTAAAAGCGGGGTGATTCATTAAGTCCATAATTTAGACCTCCTTGATTAAAGTTTATTTGATAAAACTAGATAATACTTTTAAAATTTGAAGTTGATTAGGTTCAAGCACACCAGAAAGTTTGTCGATTACATCAGAAGCTTTATTAATAGAAGCGCTATTAGTAGGGGCTGTACTTTGTGGATTTGGATCTGGAGAAGATGGAAGAGGTATGTTAGCAGTCAATGGATCATTGCCTGTATAGCTAGAATTATAGGGCTCTGTAGTTTTTACAGCAAGTAAGTCTTTAACTTCCGAAAGTTTCAAGATAGCATCTATAAAATACGCACGATCATCAGAAAGATTTGTCCTTATGTCATTAAGAAATTTTTTTTCCCATCCTGTATCACGTGGTATAGTTATTGATCTTACAAATTCTTCTTTTGAAAACAAATCTATAGTAGACATTAACTCGAACGCTTTAATAAATATAGCTACAGCCCTTTGTTTATCAGGATCTAAATAAGGAACCAATGACTTAGAAATCATCAAAAAATCATTATTCATAGCAGAGTCCAGTGAGATCATAAAAACCCTCCTTTTAAATAGTATCTTTTATAATGTATGACCGAGGATAAATATATTAGAACTAATTAAGTTATTTTTATAAGACGTACAGAATAAAATATTAGTGAAATAATATTTGAAAGAGTTGATAAGTGATGGAAAAAGAATTGGTTACTTTAAATTTAGAAAGGGACTTAAATGAAATAGCTTCTCTTATATGGGGGTATATGGATAAAACATACATATCTGATTTGAAAAGTAAAATTAATGGCTATAGGCAAGAGTGTAAAGAAAATCTATGTAAGGAAGCACAACTGATTAGAGCACTTATTCCTTTTATGAGTGAAGAAAAGAAGATGCTTGAATTTGTTATAGATTTAATAATTTATAATGATATGATTGAAAGAAGTTTTAAGGATTATGAGATGTTATCCAATTTATATAGGGATGAAAACAAGGATAGAGAAAGTCTAAAAAAATTAACTTATAAGTTAATTCTTTTTAAGTTAATAACAGCGATAGAAAAAGGGGAGTAAATAAGGGCATAATAAAAGGAGGTAGCCATTAGGCTATCTCCTTTTATTATGCCTCTCTAGTAATTAGCGTGCTAATAATGCAGTAAAATATGTTATTGAATTTCGTTGCGGAATATGCCTGCGCCACAGCCGTCGCCAGCTAAAAGCATGTAAGCAAGAACAGCTATAATAATCCACATCCAAGTATTTCCACCACAACCAAATAAATTAGGGAATGCACACTCAAGGCCGCCACCACCAAAGATACCGCCTACGCCAGCACCGCCACGACCATAGTTGCTAAAAAGTAGGAATGCTAAAAGTATCCATATCCAAAGTGTATTACCTGCAAAAATTCTACTATCATCCATTATATTTACCTCCTATATTAAATAATAAAATTAAATAACTCTTTTCCAAATAATAAAATAATACCAAGTAAAATCAATATCCAGCTAAGACCACCACAGAAGAAGAAAGCTGCAAGTATAAGTAGTACAGGGAGTAACCAAGATCCTTTATAATCGCTATGAGAAGGTGAACCACATGTGTTATATGAAGCGGGCCCATAATCATAGCATCCGCTGAAGCCGGACATATTAGACCTCCTTATATATCTTACATATTTTATTGTATTAAACTAAGTTTAAAAAAATGACTTGAATTACCAAAAAAGGGAAAAAAATTATTTTTTTCTATCGCTTGTATTATTTTTTTCAAATTTCAATAAAATTAAAGAAATGGATAAAAATCACTTATTTTCTTTTTAATGTATCTTCCATAATATAGTATGTAATATGGTAAAAAATGTTACTCTTGTAAATCATTTTTTTAAAAATAAAAAATTAAGAAATCTAATTAATATTTTAAAAGCAAATTATTGACAGAAAGAGTATAATTGTATACAATTATACATAGGTGAATTGTGCGACAATTAAAGGATTGTAAACTAAAAAGTGCAGGGGTGATAAAGTGTTTGAACTAAATAAGCGGTCTAATTTACTTGAAAGTCCTGAATATAGGTATAAATTAGAAGAACGTGAAGAGGCTAATATGTTTAGAGAATTTTACCCATATGACGAAATTCCTAAGATAGCATTCAATAATGTGCGTGTGCCTATGATAATGCCAGAAGAAATAGTTATCACAGATACGACCTTTAGAGATGGGCAGCAGTCAAGAGCACCCTATACAACAGAACAGATTGTTCATATTTATAAATTGCTTAATAAATTAAGTGGCCCGCAAGGGGTCATCAGACAAAGCGAATTTTTCTTATACAGTGAAAAGGATAGAAAAGCTGTTTATAAATGTATGGAACTTGGCTATGAATTCCCACAAATTACATCATGGATTAGAGCCTCAGAAAAAGATTTTGAACTGGTTAAACAAATGGGCATTAAAGAGACAGGGATACTTGTTAGTTGCTCTGATTATCACATATTCCACAAATTACATATGAAAAGATCAGAAGCTATTGCACATTATACTAAAATCGTAAAACAATGTATTGAAAAGGGTGTTATACCACGATGTCATTTTGAGGATATAACACGAGCAGATATTTATAACTTTATTGTGCCTTTTGTAAGAGAACTTATGAAATTAAGTGAAGAGACAGGTGTTCAAATTAAAATTCGTGCATGTGATACAATGGGATATGGCGTAGGATATCCTGGAGCAATGATTCCAAGAAGTGTACCAGGAATAATATTTGCACTGCATCAATATGGCGGTGTTCCCAACGAATGGATCGAATGGCATGGTCATAATGATTTCTACCGTGCAGTAGCCAATTCAACTACAGCGTGGTTATATGGATGCAGCGCGGTAAACTGCTCTTTATTTGGAATAGGTGAAAGAACAGGTAATACCCCTCTTGAAGCGATGGTGTTTGAATACGCTCAACTAAGAGGGACTTTAGATGGGATGGATACTACGGTTATTACTGAACTTGCAGAGTATTTTGAACATGAAATAGGAGAAAAAATACCAGAAAGAACACCATTTGTAGGTAAAAACTTTAATGTAACCCGTGCAGGTATTCATGCGGATGGACTGCTTAAAAATGAAGAGATTTATAATATTTTTGATACAGATAAATTTTTAAATAGACCTGTAAGAGTGTCTATTAGTAATACTTCAGGACTTGCTGGCATTGCACATTGGATTAATACAAACACAAAGTTCCCTATGCTGAAAGATTTAGAAAAAAGTCATCCGCTTTGCTTGAAGATTAAAGAATGGGTAGATAAAGAGTATGACGAAGGTCGTATTACTGTGATGAGCGATGAAGAACTTGAAGGATTTATTAATGATTATTTAGTACAAAATCTGTACAGTTAGTAATTTATTTATATTAAGATATCGAAGCAGATTGAAATAGAATTGGGACAAATTGGACAATATAGTATAAAGTTTGGTATAATATTAGCGGATTCTAAAATACTAAGAGAATAGATCAGGAGGTTAGTGAGATGGATAAAATACAAGCTGCTAAAGAGCATTTTACTAAAGTAGTGGAAGAGCAACTTGCTCGCGTTGCAAGAATGAAAGAGGATACAGAGGTTGTTGATTACGCGAAGCTTGATAAAATCATTATTGGATGCTGTGGCGGAGATGGTATAGGCCCAGCTATTACAGCAGAAGCAGAAAGAGTACTTCGTGCAGTACTTAAAGAAGATGTTGAAAGCGGAAAAATTGAATTTAGACAAATAGAGGGTCTTACTATAGAAAATCGTATAGCAGTTAATAAAGCAATTCCAGATGATGTACTTGCAGAAATAAAAGCTTGTCATGTTATTCTTAAAGGGCCTACAACAACACCAAGCAAAGGTGATGGTCCTAATATTGAAAGTGCAAACGTTGCAATGAGACGTGAACTTGATTTATTTGCTAACGTAAGGCCTGTAGCTGTACCAGAAGAAGGGATTGACTGGACTTTCTTCCGTGAAAATACAGAGGGTGAATATGCACTTGGAAGCAAAGGTATTGCTATTGATGAAGATATGTCTTTTGATTTTAAGGTAATAACAACTCAAGGGACAAGAAGAATTGCGAAAGCGGCTTTTGATTTTGCCCGCAACAATGGTAAAAAGAGCGTAGCAATTATTACAAAGGCTAATATTCTTAAAAAAACAGATGGTAAATTCTTAGAAATTTGCTATGACGTAGCTAAAGACTACCCAGAGATTCAAGTAGATGACTGGTTTGTAGATATCATTTCAGCAAACCTTATTAATGAAAAGGTTAGAAGTCAGTATGAAGTATTTGTACTTCCAAACTTATACGGAGACATTATTACGGATGAAGCTGCACAGATACAAGGTGGCGTAGGTACTGCTGGAAGTGCTAACGTTGGCAATAGATATTCGATGTTTGAAGCAATTCATGGGAGTGCGCCAAGAATGCTTGAAACTGGACGACAAATTTATGCAAATCCAGCAAGTATGATTAAAGCTGCAGAACTCCTGCTTCGTCACATTGGCTATCCACAAAAAGCTGATCAAGTATTAAATGCACTCAAAACTGCAAATGATACTGTTAAAATGACAGGAAGAAGTGATGGGGCAACAGGCGCAGAGTTTGCGAACTGCGTAATTGAGAATTTATAAGATATAAAAGTTGAAAGAAAAACACTTTCAAATTTTCATTTGTGACAGTATCACAAGCAATGGGTGTAAAAATGAATAAATAGAATATAGAAATACAGCTTATGATTCAAAATCATAGGCTGTATTTTTTTGTATAGTTCATTTTTTAGTATATTTTAATAGTTTTTTCGGATTGAGGAAATACAGATAAACCTTTAATATTGAGTTAAGATAACTTATGGTATCTAGTAACTAGCAAATCTATTAAAAAATGGGGGAATGTACATGAAAAAAATATTTTCGGCTTTTTTAGCAGCTATGGTTTTATCAACAGCATTTACAGGCTGTAGTAGTAAACAAACAAACACATCGACAACATCAACATCTACAGAAAAAGAGACAAAAGCAGTGGCACAAGACAAAGGGGGGGATACAGGCTCAAAGAATCTTGTTGTGTACTGCCCGCATCCTCTTGAATTTATTAATCCGCTTGTTAGTGAGTTCGAAACACAAACAGGTGTTTCGGTAGAAGTAGTAGCAGCGGGAACAGGAGAACTTTTAAAAAGAGTAGAGGCGGAGCAAGGTAATGCGCTTGGAGATATCTTTTGGGGTGGTTCTTTATCAACAATGGAACCTAAAAAGGATCTTTTCGAAGATTATCAGTCTATTAATGAAGAGTATGTACTTGATAATATGAAAAATACAGAGGGATCTTTAACAAGATTTACAGATATACCAAGTGTTATTATGGTTAATAAAAATTTAATAGGTGACATTAAGATCGAAGGCTATGAAGATCTCTTAAATCCAGCCCTAAAGGGAAAGATCGCACATTGTGATCCTTCTAAATCATCCTCGTCTTTTGAACATCTTATTAATATGTTATATGCAATGGGAAATGGAGAACCAGAACAAGGATGGGACTACGTAGAAAAACTATGTAAAAATCTTGATGGTAAGTTGCTTAGCGGCTCTTCGGCGGTATATAAGGGGGTAGCAGATGGAGAGTATGCTGTTGGACTTACCTTTGAAGAAGGTGGTGCCAAATATGTAGCAGATGGCGCTCCTGTAGAACTTGTTTACATGAAAGAAGGGGTTATTTCTAAAGCAGACGGCGTTTATATTATAAAAGAAGCTAAAAACTTAGAAAATGCGAAGAAATTTATAGATTTTATCACAGGGAAAGATGCTCAGACAATTATTATTGAACAACTTAACAGGCGCTCGGTAAGAAAAGATGTTGCACCACCTAATGGGTTAAAAAAGATAGAAGAAATTAACTTAATATACGATGATCAAGAAGTTGTTATTGCTAAGAAGCAAGAATGGCTAGATAGATTTAAAGATATATTTACAAGTGCACAATAGTATGTGAAGTAAAAAATAATATTTTAAACCCACAACAACAACTTTTGTTGTGGGTTCATTTTATAAGGAGGAAGTATGATGAGTGTGGCGATAAATGTAGAAAATGTAATTAAAAGATATGGAGATATTACAGTAATACCTGATTTATCAGTTCAAATAGAGAATGGTGAGTTTTTCACACTACTTGGGCCATCAGGATGTGGAAAAACAACTCTGCTTAGAATGATAGCCGGTTTTAATAGTATTGAAGGTGGAAATATAAAATTTGGTGATACGATAATTAATAGTATTCCTGCTCATAAACGCAATATTGGTATGGTGTTTCAAAATTATGCTATTTTTCCACATCTTACAGTTAGACAGAACATAGAATATGGCTTAAAATTAAGAAAGATTAAAAAATCAGAAATGAATGAAAAAGTTGATAGGATCCTAAAAGTTGTAAAAATTGAAGGTTATCAAGATAGATTGCCTGAAAAACTATCGGGTGGACAACAACAACGGGTTGCTCTAGCAAGATCTATTGTTATTCATCCAAGTGTCTTGCTTATGGATGAACCATTGTCTAACTTAGATGCAAAACTAAGAGTTGAGATGCGTAGCGCTATAAGAGATATTCAAAAAGAAGTAGGTATTACAACAGTTTATGTTACCCACGATCAGGAAGAAGCACTTGCTATTTCAGATAGGATAGCTGTTATGAAAGATGGGGTTATTCAACAAATAGGAAAGCCACACCAGATTTATATTCGTCCATCCAATGTTTTTGTATCTACTTTTATAGGTCACTCAAATCTATTTAGAGGAAGGCTGTTTAATAATGGAGGAGAGGCTGAAATAACATTTGAAAATAGCTATAAGATTAAGATGAATAATCTACTACATAGAGATAAAGAGGAAATACCTGTTGTTATTTCAGTAAGACCAGAAGAGTTTTCAATAAGTGAACAAGGGTTAGCGGTTAAAATTAAAAGCAGAACTTTCTTAGGCAAGTATGTTAATTATGAAGTAGAATTTGATGAAGAGATGCTGCTTCCGGGGCAGCCAAGCATAGAATTTTCGCAAGATATAGGGCATGCACAAAGAACTTATGAGGTGGGAGAGCAGATAAGATTAAGGCCTAATCCAAGTAAGATAAATATTTTTACTGAGGATGGGTTAAAAAATCTAATTGAGGAGGCCCCTGAGTATGAATAAAAATAAGTTTAAACTTGACTTTTGGAATATTATAACATTAATTATTATGGGGCTTTTTGCATTGTTTTTAATTTATCCCTTATTATCATTATTCATAAGTGCCTTTAAAGATCCATTAACAGGAACACTTACTTTAGATAATTTTATAAAGTTTTTTCAAAAAAAATACTATTATCAATCTATGTTAAATAGTTTTAGTGTAACAATTTGTGTAACCTTATTAGCAATAGCAATAGGTGCACCGCTGGCTTATTTTATGACGAGTTATAAAATAAAAGGGAAAGCAGTAGTAGAGATTCTGGTTATTATATCTATGCTTTCACCCCCTTTTATTGGAGCCTATTCATGGATACTATTAGGTGGCAGAAGTGGTGTGTTAACAAAGTTTTTTTCTAACTTATTTGGTTTTCAAATGCCGTCGGTTTATGGTTTTGGAGGCATATTACTCGTTTTTACATTAAAGCTATATCCTTTTATTTACCTATATGTATCAGGTGCTTTAAAGAAGATAGATGTATCTTTAAGTGAAGCAGCAGAAAGTTTGGGGTGTAATTCTTATAAAAAAGTTATAACTGTTATATTACCTTTGATATTGCCAACTATATTAGCAGGTTCACTGCTGGTGTTTATGAATGCTCTTGCAGACTTTGGAACACCGATGCTTATTGGAGAAGGCTACAACGTAATGCCCGTACTTATATATTCAGAGTTTATAAGTGAGGTAGGAGGGCAAGCTAATTTTGCAGCCGCGATGGCGACTATAATGGTTTTAATAACTGCACTTTTATTTATTGCACAAAAGTATTTGGTGAATAGAAAGTCATTTACAATGAGTTCCCTAAGACCTATACAAGCTAGAGAAATATCAGGAATAAAATCACTATTTATACATGCGTTTATTTATAGCATTGTATTTTTAGCGATTATACCACAGCTGACTGTTATTTATACTTCATTTTTAAAGACGAAGGGTTCTATGTTCGTAGCAGGTTTCTCAATAAAAAGCTATCAAATGGTGTTTAAAAATCTTGGGAAGGCTATTACCAATACCTACTTATACGGTTTAATAGCAATTATTATTATCATTATATTGGGTATGTTTATTGCGTATATCTCCACAAGAAGAAAAAACATATTAACCTCAATTATTGATTCAACAACAATGTTTCCGTATATTATACCAGGATCTGTACTTGGGATTACACTGCTTCTTGCATTTAATAAGAAGCCTGTGCTTTTAAGTGGAAGCTTTTTAATTATTATTATTGCTTATGTTATACGACGTTTACCTTATACACTTCGCTCGAGTGCGGCGATACTTTACCAAATCAGTCCGAGCATGGAAGAAGCCTCTATAAGTCTAGGGTGTTCGCCGCTCAGAACTTTTTTTAAAGTAACAGCTGTTATGATGCTGCCAGGTGTTTTGGCAGGGGCGATCCTAAGTTGGATTACGGTTATTAATGAACTAAGTGCATCTATTATACTGTATACTGGAAATACTAAGACGATGTCAGTTTCCATATATACAGAGGTTATCCGTGCAAGCTATGGGACGGCAGCGGCTCTTTCAACCATTTTAACACTAACGACTGTTATTTCGCTCGTTATCTTCTTTAAGCTCTCAAGAAACAAAGAAATTAGCCTTTAGAGATGAAAAACAAGCAATCATAGATAATATAATAAAGTTTATAAGATGAGGTGAGGGTATGAACAATCAAAGACGAAATGATTTTAGAAATGATATCAGGAAGACTTTTGTGGTTTATGCCCTTATTCCTATTGTAATTATTACTTTTGTGAGTTATTTAGCAGTGTTTTTTATCTGGAATAATGCTATTATTTATCGAACTAAGGAAAATATAGACCACATATCTTATGAACTTGAGCAAACTATATCATTAGTTATTGATAAAACAGATGAGATAGCCGTAAGCGGCGATTTTTATAAGTCATTAGATAATATTGAGCAAAAGACTAATGTTTATCAAGAACTTTATTCTTTTACTAATAAGATTAAAGAAAAGGTAGATTTTTATATCTTTGATTCTAGCACGGATATGTTAGTAGGAAGCAGGCAAAATATACCTAGTTTTGTAACGAAAGACAATAATATTTCATGGGGTATCATTAAGCGGATGAAACAAAATCCTTATGATGTTGTTTTTGAATGTAACAAAGTTTATAAGGATAATATAAAGGTAACTGAACTTATTATCGGAAGAGCTATTATAAATCAAGAAGTAATAAAAGGGTATATTGTTTTTGTTTTATACGGAGAAGAATTTATCAAATCCATAGGAAATTCTGTAAGTCAAATAGTAGTTACGGATAGGTATGATAATATTTTTTTAGCAACTACATCTGTGTATAGCAATTTTTTAGATAAATTAAAGCCAGATTTTAGAAATACTATTGGCTATGCTAAAGTGGAAAAAAATAAATATTATATTTTAAGAAAACATATATTACAAAATAGACTTGCAATATATGCGATAAATCCCTTAGGCAGTTTGTTATCAGTATTTACTTGGGTAGGATTATTTTTCATTTTAGTATTTGCAATGCTCATTTTAGCTATATTTATAATCGCTAAAAAAATAGCTTTTGAAAAAACTCGTATTATAGATAGAATTGTAGATGCATTTAAAGAAGTGCAACAAGGGAATTTAGACGTAATACTTGATATAAAGTCCTATGATGAGTTTGAAATTATTGGTGAATCTTATAATATGATGCTTGCCAGTATTAAAAATCTCATTATTACAAATGAAGAAAGAGTAAGGCAGACTATCATGTCCGAAATTAAACAACTTGAGTCACAGTTTAATCCCCACTTCTTATTTAATACATTAGAACACATTAAATATATGGCTAAAATGGATCCAGGGGCAGCCAGTAAAATGATTGTTAATCTTTCAACGTTACTTCGTTATAGCATTAGTAGTAATATTAGTGATGTAACTATAAATGAGGATCTAGAATACACTAAAAATTATTTACAGATACAAAAAAACCGGTTTTCTAATCGTTTTACTTATACTATGAGTGTTGAGGAGGGAACTGAAAATTGTATAGTTCCTAAACTAATTATTCAACCAATCATTGAAAATGCCATTAAGTATGGTTTTGAAAGCAGAGATACGCTTGAGATAAGAATTAAAGTATGTTTTGTTGAAGAGAGACTCATTATAGTCATATTTGATGATGGGATAGGAATGGAGGAGGAGCATCTCAATCATATTAAAGCTATATTAAATGGAACAACAAACAATAGTTCGCATATTGGACTGTATAATGTACATAGAAGAGTAAAACTTATGTATGGAGAAGATTACGGCATTGATATTAGAAGTGAAAAGTTTGAAGGAACAGTTGTAAGAATCATATTGCCTATCAATAAAAGAGGTGAGTGTTATGCTGAGAGTATTGGTCGTTGAAGATGAAGATATGATAAGAAAAGGATTTATACATACTATCGACTGGATAGCAATGGGGTGTTTAGTAATTGATGAAGCCTGTAACGGTGAAGAGGGGCTTGAAAAAATCCAAAAACTTAATCCAGATATTGTCATAACAGATATTATTATGCCGAAGATGAACGGGATTGAAATGATTGAGAAGGCAAAAGAGATATATACGTTTAGAAGTATTATTTTAACTAGTTATTCAGAGTTTGAGTATGCTCAAAAGGCTATCAATTTACAAGTATGTGAATACCTTTTAAAACCTGTGGATGAAGAGATGCTTTTTGAAGTGATTCAGAAGTTAAAAAAGGAAATCCAAGAAAAGCGTGCTTATAATGAAATTATTGAACGCACAAAAGATAAAAAGGCTATTGATCTTATAGACATAGATATTTATATTCAATCAAACACTCAATATAATTATTATGTTATAGAAGCAATTAATCAAATAAAAGAAAACTATAATAAGAAAGTCAGTATAGAATTAATCGCTGAGACATTAAATGTAAGCGCCAGTTACTTGAGCAGGAAATTTAAAGAAGAAACATCTCAAACGTTTTTAGAGGTGCTTAATAAATATCGTATACAAAAAGCTATTGAGTTTTTACATACAGGTAATTACCGTGTTTATGAGGTTTCAGATTTAACAGGATTTAGTGAATATAAGCATTTTTGCAATGTATTTAAAAAGTATACACAAAATTCACCTACAGAATTTATTAGAAACAGTAGTTTTATTATCTATAAAGGTTAAAAAATTATAATAGATTGGAGAGAATGATTTGAAAAAATATGAAGACATTTTATTTATTAGTGATTTAGATGGGACACTTATTACAACAAATAAAGCTATTTCAAAAAAAAATAAAGAGGCAATTCGTGATTTCATTTCACAAGGAGGAGAGTTTACTATAGCAACAGGCAGAACTGTTCAAAATGTATTGCCTTATTTAGACGGATTAAGTATTAATAAGGCTTGTATACTTTATAATGGCGGCGCAATTTATGATCTTGGTAAGAAAGCATTTATAGCTTGCAGTTTTTTAAATAAAGATAAAATAGTTGATGTTATAAAATGGATTTTAGAACAGTATAGTACGTTATGTATTCAAGTTTTTACAACAGAAACAATCTATATTGTTAATCATGATAAAAGAGTAGATCCAGTAGTATTGGCAGAAAAACAAGCATTTAAATTATCAGATATCGAAAGTATTTTACATAAAGAATGGATGAAAATTATCTTAAATGGGATTCATGAAGAACTAGTAGAGTGTGATACATATTTAAAAAGCACACTAGAAGAAGGTGTAATCCATACAGTATTCTCAGTACCGACATACCTTGAAATCCTGCCGTTTGGGGTGTCAAAAGGAACAGCTTTAAAAGAGCTTATTAAACTTACAGGGGCACAGAATAAAAAGGTTATAGCCATAGGAGACTATGATAACGATATTGAAATGATAAAAATGGCTACAGTAGGAATTGCTACTCGTAATGCTTCAGAAGGTGCGAAAAATTCTGCAGATTTATTAACTGTAAGCAATGATGAGGATGCTATTTTTGAAGTCATCACCCATATCTTGCCTAGTGTCTGAGTTTTATGGAATGAGGAAAATATCTGCATCTTAATGTTATCACGATGAAAAAATGCAAGATTATTTCAAAATAGCAGGAAATACCATGGAGGGATTACGTTTGTAATGGTAGGTTTTATAAGGGGAGAGCGGTATATAGTTTTTTCAACTTTTGATATCCAGTACAAGATTATGATGGATACGTGTTCCGACAGAGGCCATGATGAGTAACCTAGTAAGTATTAAATAATTATGTATAATTTTAGAGAAATGACATATATTAATGAATGTATCTAAGGCTATAAGAAAAAAATAAAAAGATTTTTAAAAAAAGGTGTTGACTTGTGTCAAAAATCATGTATAATAGTAAAAGTCGCTACTAGTTAACGGCATCAAGCAAAGGGACGTAAAGTCTTGATATTGCATAATTCAATGAACTTTGAAAATAGAATAGTAACCATAAAACCAGTCGATTCAAAAGAACTTTATACAAAGTTCGAATCAAGTGCTTAAAGAATAGCGATGTTCTTTAAAAGTACAAGTAATTAAGTCAAATGCAACTTAAATGTTGTTGGACAAACTTTTATATGAGAGTTTGATCCTGGCTCAGGATGAACGCTGGCGGCGTGCTTAACACATGCAAGTCGAACGGACTAAGAGAGCTTGCTCTCTTAGTTAGTGGCGGACGGGTGAGTAACGCGTGGGTAACCTGCCCTATGCAGGGGGATAACAACGAGAAATTGTTGCTAATACCGCATAATCTACCGAGGTCGCATGACTTTGGTAGCAAAGATTTATCAGCATAGGATGGACCCGCGTTGGATTAGCTAGTTGGTGAGATAACAGCCCACCAAGGCGACGATCCATAGCCGGCCTGAGAGGGTGAACGGCCACACTGGGACTGAGACACGGCCCAGACTCCTACGGGAGGCAGCAGTGGGGAATATTGCACAATGGGCGCAAGCCTGATGCAGCGACGCCGCGT